>DATBIF010000362.1:0-4362 GCA_036557045.1 Steroidobacteraceae bacterium | reverse complement strand
ATGTGACTGTCATGACGGTGCGCGATGCCGACAAGCTCAAGATCACCAAGATGGGCACGGGCTACACGGTGGAAGCCGTGTACCAGGCTACGGCACCCCTTCTTTCCAATGTCTCGTTGCTGGTCAGTTTCGACAAGACCGTGCAGATCGAGTAGCTCGCCGGGAGTGACACCTACGGGGCGCGCGTCATGACCCAGCCGCCCCGCCGCACCACCGATTGGCTCGAACGCACGCTCGGCTATCGCTGCCGCGACAGCGAGCTCATGACTGCCGCGCTGACCCATCGCAGCGCCGGCGGTGCCAACAACGAGCGCCTCGAGTTCCTGGGCGATGGCGTCCTGAACTGCGTCGTCGCGGACTACCTGTATCGCCAGCACCCGGAAGCGCGCGAGGGTGAGCTCAGCCGCCTGCGCGCGCGACTCGTACGGCGTGAATCGCTCGCCGAGATCGCCGCCCGCATCGGCCTCGGCGAGCTGCTGATACTCGGTCCCGGGGAACTGCGCAGCGGCGGTTTTCGGCGCGAGTCCATTCTCGCGGACGCACTGGAAGCGTTGATCGGCGCGATCTACCTGGATGGCGGCTTCGACGCCGCTCGCGGCGCCATCGAGCGCGTCATGGCGGCATCACTCTCCGAAGTGGCAGCAGTGGAGGAGCTCAAGGACCCCAAGACGCGCCTGCAGGAGTATCTTCAGGGCCGTGGGCTGCCATTGCCGCAATATGCGATCGAGCAAGTGATGGGCGAGAGCCACCAACAAGTATTTCTGGTCAGCTGTGAAGTCGCGGCACTCAGTCTGCGCGGCACCGGCAGCGGGCCGAGCCGCCGCGCCGCGGAACAGGAAGCGGCGCAGCAGGTTCTCGAGGCGATCGCACGGCTGCCGGGCGTTCCTGAGTCATGAGCTCCGATCGCCCCCAGGGGCCGGGCGCGGGGAGTTCGCATCGCTGCGGATTCGCAGCCATCGTCGGGCGGCCGAACGTCGGCAAATCGACGCTCCTAAATGCGCTCCTTGGCACCAAGGTCAGCATCGTCACGCCCAAGCCGCAGACGACACGCCATCGCATCCTCGGCATTCTCACGCGTCCCGAGGCGCAGATCGTCTTCGTCGATACGCCGGGGATTCATTCGCAGGAGCGGCGCGTGATGAATCGGTACATGAATCGTTCCGCGCTCAGCTCGCTGGATGATGCGGACGTGCTGCTCTTCGTCGTGGAAGCACTCGCCTGGACGGAAGACGATGAGCGCGTGCTCGAGCGCGTACGCCGGTCGGGGCGTCCGGCGATTGCAGTCATCAACAAGGTCGATCGGATCCGTGACAAGCCGCGGCTGTTGCCGTTCATGGAGGAGCTGGCCGGGCGCGCGAACTTCGCGGCGCTGGTACCGCTCTCCGCCGAGAAGCGCGACAACCTCGGGCGCCTTCCGGAGCTCATTGCCGGGCTCCTGCCTGCCTCACCCCCGTTGTTCCCTACCGATCAGCTGACCGATCGCAGCGAGCGCTTCCTCGCCTCCGAGATCGTGCGCGAGAAGCTCACGTGGCGGCTGCGCGAGGAACTGCCTTACGGGCTCACGGTGCAGATCGAGACTTTCGAGAGGAAGGAGGGGCGGCTTCACATCGGTGCCGTCATCTGGGTGGAGCGCAGCGGTCAGAAGGCCATCGTGATCGGCGCCGGCGGCGAGCGGCTCAAGGAAATCGGCCGCCTGGCGCGCCTCGAGCTCAATGAGCTCCTCAAGGCGAGCGTGCACCTGGAACTGTGGGTCAAGGTGAAGGAGAACTGGTCCGACAGCGAACAGGCCCTGAAATCCTTCGGCTACGAATCGCAATGAGGTCTGCGCGCATCAGCCTTGTGCCGGCTTACCTGCTGCACCAGATGCCGTGGCGGGATTCGAGCCGCATTCTCGAATTCTTCACGCGCGCGCATGGGCGCGTGAGCCTGTTCGCGCGCGGCGTGCGCCGCGAACGTTCCGAGGCGCGTCCGCTGCTGCAGCCGTTCCAGCGCCTCCTGGTCTCCTGGACCGGGCGCGGCGAAGCCGGAACCCTCGCCGGAGTCGAGCGCGATGGCGAGCGCACGGTGCTGCCACCGAACCAGGTCCTGAGCGGGTTCTACCTGAGCGAGCTGCTCCTCAAGCTCCTGGCGCGCCACGACGCGCATCCGCAGCTCTTCGACGATTACGCCGCGGCGTTGCAGGGGCTCGCGGCTGGCGCGGCGCCCGGCCGCTGCCTGCGCATCTTCGAGAAGCGCCTGCTGCAGGCGCTCGGACTCTGGCCGGACTGCGACCGTGAAACCAGCAGCGGGACGCCGCTCCAGGCGGAACGCCACTATCATTTTCGCCCGGAGCGCGGCGTGGAAGCAGCGGTGTCCGAAACGCCGGCGACCTATCAGGGCGCCTCGCTCCTGTCGCTCGCGGGTGAGGAGCTGTGCGACGAGCAGAGCCTGCGCGATGCGCGTCGCCTGCTGCGCGCTGCGCTCGACGCATGCCTGGAGGGGCGGAGCCTGAAGAGCCGCGAGGTGCTCACCGCGTTGCGCAAGCAGGAGATCAAGCTGTGATGGCCAGAGACAGCGCCGGCTGGATTGCGCTCGGAGTCAACATCGATCACGTGGCGACGCTGCGGCAGGCGCGGGGCACCCGCTATCCGGACCCGGTGTATGCGGCCCTGATGGCCGAGCAGGCGGGTGCCGACAGCATCACCCTGCATCTGCGCGAGGACCGCCGGCACATTCAGGACGAGGATCTCGCGGCCATTCGCGCCGTGATCCAGACGCGCATGAATCTCGAGATGGCGGTCACCGACGAGATGCTGGCGATCGCGGCCCGCGTGCACCCGGAAGATTGTTGCCTGGTCCCGGAAAAGCGCAACGAAGTGACCACGGAAGGCGGGCTCGATGTTGCCGGCCAGCTCACGCGCGTGAGTGAGGCATGCAGCGAGCTCACCTCGCATGGCGTGCGCGTATCGCTCTTCATCGACCCGGACCCGCACCAGGTCGAAGCAGCAGCGCACAGTGGAGCTGCGGTGGTTGAGTTGCACACGGGCGCCTATGCCGAGGCCAAGGGTGCGGAGCAGGGTGCGGAATTGCATCGCGTCCAGGACGCCGCACGGCGTGCCGCGGCGGCGGGCCTGACGGTTCATGCCGGGCACGGGCTGCACTATCACAATGTCCAGCCGATCGCCTCGATCGGGCAGATCGTCGAGCTCAATATCGGTCACGCGATCATCTCGCGCGCGGTGTTTCACGGCCTGGCGGCGGCGGTGAGCGAAATGAAGCACCTGATGCTGGCGGCGCGCAACGCATGATCTTCGGTATCGGCATCGATGTGCTGCAGCTCGAGCGCGTCGCCGGCGTCTATGAGCGGCACGGCGAGCGCTTCGTCGAACGACTGCTGCTCCCGCAGGAGGAGCGGCAATTTCGGCGCAGCGCGCGCCCGGCGCGGTTTCTGGCCATGCGCTTCGCCGGCAAGGAGGCCGTGGTGAAGGCCATGGGTACGGGGTTTGCGCATGGCATGTGGATTCGCGACGTCGGCGTCGTGCAGAACTCCTGGGGCAAGCCCGAAGTCATCTATTCCGAGCGCGGCGAGCGACTGCGCGAGAAGTTCGGCATCGGCGACTGCCACATCACGCTGACCGATGAAGCCGGTCTCGTGGTCGCCGTGGCGGTGCTCCTGAAGAAAGGCGCGAGCGGGGGAGGCGGGGCCTGAGGCCCGGCGCCAGTCCGCCCATGCACTGCCTCGTCTTCGATATCGAGACCGTCCCCGACATCGATCTGGGGCGGCGTCTCCATGGGCTGGAAGACCTCGCCGACGAGCACGTCGCGCAGATCATGTTCACGCATCGCCGCCAGGAGACCGGCTCCGAGTTCCTGTCGCTGGAGCAGCATCGGATCGTGGCGATCTCGGTGGTGCTGCGGACGCGCGAGACGTTGCGCATCTGGAGCCTGGGCGAGGTCGGATCAGGCGAGAAGGAGCTGCTGGAGCGCTTCTTCGACGGCATCGACAAGTACACGCCGGACCTCGTGTCCTGGAATGGCGCGGCGTTCGATCTTCCTGTCGTCCACTACCGCTCGTTGCTGCACGGCGTGGCCGCGCCGCGCTACTGGGAAACCGGCGACGAAGACCAGGCATTCCGCTACAACAATTACCTCAGCCGCTTTCATTGGCGTCACCTCGACCTGATGGATGTGTTGTCCGGCTACCAGAACCGCGCGCGCGCGGGGCTCGAGGACATCTCCGTGCTGCTGGGCCTCCCGGGCAAGATCGGCATGCGCGGCAACGAGGTGTGGGAACACTTCATTGGTGGCGACCTCGCGGGCATTCGCGACTACTGCGAGATCGACGTCCTGAACACATACCTCGTGTACCTGCGCTTCGAGCTG
>DATBIF010000361.1:0-5835 GCA_036557045.1 Steroidobacteraceae bacterium | reverse complement strand
GTCGATCGTGACGGTAAGCCGGTCAACGACGTCGTCGTGGTCGCCAGCCTGCACCAGGCTTCCGGGTCGCTCGCCCCCGCCCAGCCGACTTCCCACGCGATCATGGACCAGGTCGACCGGCAGTTCGTGCCGCGCATCCTCGTGATCCGCACCGGCACGCCGGTCGACTTTCCGAACAGCGACACGGTGGCGCACCAGGTCTACTCGTTCTCGCCCGCCAAGCGCTTTCAGCTGTCGCTCTACAAGGGACACGTCTATCCGCCGCTGGTCTTCGATCAGCCCGGGCTGATCGTCCTTGGCTGCAACATCCACGACAACATGCTCGGCTACATCTACGTCACACCGTCGCCGTATTTCGGCAAGACGAGCGCCGACGGCAGCGTACAACTCGAAGGACTCCCGGGCGGCGATTACGCGGTGAGCGCCTGGAGCCCGCGCTTCAACGAAACGACCGACGAAATCACACGCGAGCTGCGTCTGGCGGGTGACAGCCGCCAGCCGGTGACGCTGCGCCTGAGCAAGCCGCTTTCGCCCGAACCGCGTGTGCGACCCGCCAAGGCGAACCGCAGTGACTACTGAGCGTCCTCACTGCAAGACCCGCCTGCGCGCGCTGCTGCTGCTTGCGCTTGGTTGTCCAGGCGCTCTGCTTGCGGCCGAGTGGGGCGAGCACCATCTCGAGGTGCAGGTCGACGTGCGCTTCGTGAGCACGGACGTCGAGCAATCGTTCACTCACGGCGGTCTCGGCCTGGGCCGCTTCGACGAGGACCACGAAGGCCCGCAGCTCGGCCGCCTCCTGCTCGAGTATCGTGGGGCACTGAGCGAGACCGTGACCGCGCACGTGATCGCCGATAGCTATGGCGACAACGACAAGAACCCGATCGACCTGACGGAAGCCTTCCTCGAGTGGCGTCCCTATCCCGCCTCCGCCTGGCGCTGGCGCACCAGGCTGGGCGCGTTCTACCCGCCGATATCGCTCGAGAATCGCGACAGCGGATGGGAGAGCTCCTATTCCCTCAGCCCCGGTGCGATCAACACCTGGCTGGGCGAAGAGCTGCGAGCCATCGGTGCCGAGACCAGTCTCACCTGGCTCGGCTCACGCGGCGACACGGGCGTCGACCTGAGCCTGGTCGGCTCGATCTACGGCTGGAACGATCCGCTCGGCGTGCAGATCTTCCAGCGTGGCTGGGCCATCCACGATCGCCAGACCGCACTGTTCGGCGGATTGCCCAAGATCTTCCCCAACAGCAGCACGCGTCACCAGGTGGAGTTCTTCCACGAGATCGACAACCGGCCTGGCTACTACGCGGGCCTGCAGGCGAGCTGGCCGGAGCGCCTGGTGCTGCGCGCGCTTCATTACGACAACCGTGGCGATCCGGGCGCGTGCACGCCGTACGAGTGCGCCTGGCTGACGCGCTTCGACAGCGCCGGCCTGCGCTACGAGTGGCAGCCGGACTGGACCTTCATCGCGCAGTGGATGGACGGCGACACGGCCGTGGGTGCGAGCGATGACGGGCTCGGCTTTCTGAGAACCGCGTTCGAGTCCTACTTCGGACTGATCAGTGGCGCCTTCGGCCATCACCGCGTCAGCGTGCGCTATGACCGCATGACGACCTACACATTGCGCGGCGAGCAATACTTTGACGGCTACCAGGACGCGAACGGCTGGACCGTCGGCTACGGCTTCGATTTCGGCAGCAACTGGCAGTTCTGGGTCGAAGGCCTGCAGACCAAGGGCACGCTGGAGCAGCGAGAGCTGCTCGGGCTGGATGAGGAGTTCCGCGAGCGCACGCTCCAGTGCGCGTTCCGCTTTCGCTATTGAGGCAAGCCTGGATCAGGATCGCGGTGCCACGACGCGCCGCAATTCCTGGCGCGCAGCCGTGAAATCCGGCGCGATGATCAGCGCGCGCTCCAGCGCGTTGCGGGCGCCGAGCACATCCCCCGAGTCATGCAGGCATCGGCCCACGTAGAGATAGGCGTCCGCAGCGCCCCAGCCCGGCGTGCGCGCCACGTCTTCGCCTGACGCGTCGAAGAGTTTCGCAGCATGCGCGAACTTCGCGCATGCCTGTTTGCGATCGCCGCCGCGCTGATAGTCGTTGAGGGCATCGACGAGGACGACGCGCGGATTCGACGGCGCGAGTTTCAGCGCCTTGTCGAGGCGCGCGCCGCCAAGCGGCAGATCGAGCACGCCCTTCCACGCCTTGATGTCTGCGAGGCTGAGGTAGCAGGCGGACTGCAGCGCGTACGCCTCGGCGGATTGCCTGTCGGCGTCGAGCGCCTTGCCCAGCGCATCGATGCAGGCCGAGAACGCGGTCGCCGCGCCGCCGTCGGCGCTGGCCGCGAGCACCTGGCCGAGCCGATATTGCGCCAGGCCGCGTTCGTACTGGGCCAGCGCATGATCCTCGCCTTTCGCCAGTGAGTTCTGCAGGGTGCCCGCCAGGTTGCGCAATGCATTGGCGTCGGCGGTGAAGTAAGCGTATTCGATGCGCCCTTCGAGGTCGGCAGGATCGATCTCCTGCGCGCTGACGACGGCGCTCAGCAGCAGCAGCAAACCTATCGTCCCGGCTTTGGGCATGCGCACTCGCCTACGATTCCCTGCAGGCACAGGGCGCGCCACGATAACATGCGATCCCGCTCCGCGAGACGCGACACGGCGCACAGATTTCATGACCGGCGTCACCCTGGTCGACATCGGCATCAACCTCGCCCATGACAGCTACGATGCCGATCGTCCGCAAGTGATCGAGCGCGCGCGCGCCGCCGGCGTCACTCACATGATCGTCACCGGTTCCAGCATCGCGGGCACGCGCCGCGCGATCGAGCTCGTGCGCGAGTACCCGCAGGCCTTGCGCGCCACCGCGGGCGTTCATCCTCACCACGCGCAGGAATTCACCGCGGACCAGCGCGAGGAGCTCCGGGGGCTGCTCCAGGCGGAGGAGGTCTGCTCAGCCGGCGAATGCGGCCTGGACTACTTCCGCAATTTCTCTCCGCAGGCGGACCAGCAGCGTGCGTTTCGTGCTCAGCTGGAGCTGGCCGTCGAAGCCAAACGGCCGCTGTTTCTGCATCAGCGCGATGCGCACTCGGACTTTGTCGCGATCCTGCGCGACTACCTTCCCCGCGTACCCGCGGCGGTGGCGCACTGCTTTACCGGAACCCGCGCGCAGCTCGACGAGTACCTGTCGCTGGGGCTCTACATCGGCGTTACCGGTTGGATCAACGATGAGCGGCGCGGGCAGCTCCTCAAGGAACTCGTCGTGAGCATCCCGGCCGAACGCCTGATGCTGGAGACCGATGGACCGTACCTGCTCCCGCGCGACCTGGCAGCGAAACCGGCGACGCGGCGCAACGAGCCGAAGTACCTGGTGCATATCCTCGAGACCGTGGCGCGCCTGCGCCGGGTCGCACCGCAAGCACTGGGCGCGCAGACTACGGCGAACGCACAGCGCTTCTTTGGCTGGCCCGCAGTCAAATAGATATGACATCACCAATGCAACCTAAGGTACTGACTACCAATGACAAATAAGCTGGACAAGGCAGCCCTGAGAAGTCGCATCGAAGGCGACTGGAAGAAATCCATCCTGCCGCAGCTCTGCGATTACGTACGCATCCCCAACAAGTCGCCGTTGTTCGACCCGGAGTGGGAGCAGCACGGCCACATGGAGGCGGCCATCCAGCTGATGGCGCGCTGGTGCCGCGAGCAGCCGATCGCCGGCATGACCGTCGAGATCCGGCGCATCCAGGGCCGTACACCGCTGCTCTTCATCGACATCCCGGGTCAGGTCGACGATTGCGTGCTGCTCTACGGGCATCTCGACAAGCAGCCCGAATTCACGGGTTGGCACGAAGGGCTGGGGCCGTGGGAGCCCGTCATTCGCGACGGCAAGCTCTATGGACGCGGCGGTGCGGACGATGGCTACGCGGTATTCGCCTCGCTCGCCGCAATCGCGGCTCTCGATGCACAGAAGATCCCGCGCGCCCGGTGCGTGGTGTTGATCGAGGCCTGCGAGGAGAGCGGCAGCATCGATCTCGCGGCGCATGTCGATGCGCTGGCCTCGCGCCTCGGCACGCCGAGCCTGGTGGTGTGTCTGGATGCAGAGTGCTCGAACTACGACCAGCTCTGGTGCACCACGTCGCTGCGCGGCAACCTCATCGGTACGCTCGCAGTCGAGGTCCTGGAGGAAGGCGTGCACTCCGGGATGGGCAGCGGCATCGCAGCTTCCTGCGTACGGATCCTCCGCCAGCTCCTCTCGCGTATCGAAGATGAAGTGACCGGAGACCTCCTGCTCGAATCGATGTACGTGCCGCTCCCGTCCGAGCGGCGCCGGCAAATCGTCGCGGCCGCGAAGGTGCTCGGCGAGGAGGTCCGCAAGCGCCTGCCGTTCGCGCCAGGAGTGCGGCCGCTCTCGAGCGATCCCGCGGAACTCATCGTCAACACGACCTGGAAGCCGAGCCTCACGATCACTGGGCTCGATGGCCTCGCATCCCTGCAGAATGCCGGCAACGTGCTGGTGCCGCGACTGGCAGCAAAGCTGTCATTTCGCTTGCCCCCGACGAGCGATCCCGGGCCCATCGCCGCGCTGCTGAAGAGAACGCTCGAGACCGATCCGCCCTACAACGCGCGCGTACGCTTCAGTTCGGGTCCCGACATGGGCGGCTGGGATGCCCCACCCTTCGAATCCTGGCTCGAGCAATCACTCGCGCGCGCCTCGTTGGATGTCTTCGGCAAGGAGACCATGTACCTCGGGGCGGGCGGCAGCATCCCGTTCATGGGCATGCTCGGCGAACGCTTCCCGCGCACTCAGTTCATGGTGACCGGCGTGCTCGGGCCGCTCTCGAACGCGCACGGGCCGAACGAATTCCTGCACATCGAAACCGGCATCCGGGTCACGCAGTGCGTGTCGCTCGTGCTTGCAGATCACGCCGCGAGGCGCACTACAACGGCAAGCTGAGCTCGATCTGCAAACCACCGCCCGTGGCGTTCAGCGCGCGCGCGCCGCCACCGTGAGCCGCCAGCACGCGCGCAGTGATCGCGAGTCCGATACCGTCCCCGCCGCTATCGCGGCTGCGGGATTCCGCCACGCGGAAGAAGGGCTCGAACAGGCGCTGCAGGTCACCTTCCGGTACCCCGGGCCCGTGATCGCGAACGATGAGCTGCGCTTCGCGTTCGCGTGCGTGAAGTGCGACCTCCACGACGCCCCCCGGCGAGCTGTAACGCAGAGCATTGCGCAC
The DNA here is from genome assembly GCA_036557045.1 of Steroidobacteraceae bacterium. Classification (GTDB taxonomy): domain Bacteria; phylum Pseudomonadota; class Gammaproteobacteria; order Steroidobacterales; family Steroidobacteraceae; genus DATBVX01. The sequence goes on along the minus strand of DATBIF010000361.1, from coordinate 609 downwards.
CACGTTCTCGATCGCGCTGGCCAGCAATTCACCGTCCGCGCGCACCAATATGGAGCCTTCCGGCGGGTGCCACTGCACGTGTACATCACGTCCCTGGCCTTCAAAGCCGGCATCGCGCGCCACCTGGTCGACGATGCCGACGAGATCGACCGGCTCCAGCCGCAGCGCTGCCGCGCCGGCGTCGAGCCGCGAGAGTCTCAGCACCTGGTCGATGAGTGCATCCAGGCGCTGCGCTTCGCCCTCGATCCGTTGCAGGGACTGGCCGACGTCGGCTCCAGGCTGACGGCCGAGCGCGACCGCGACCTGCATGCGCGCCAGGGGCGAGCGCAACTCATGCGATACATCGCGTAACAGCCGTTCGCGCCCGCGCACCAGTTCGCGCAGGCGGCGCGCCATGTGGTCGAAGTCCCGCGCCAGCACGCCGAGCTCGTCGCGTCTCTTGCTGACCTGCGCGGGAAGGCGAATGTCGAGGTCACCGCCGGCGAGCGCGCGCGTCGCCGAAGTCAACGCCCGCACCGGGCGCGACACTGAACGCGCCACCCACCAGCTGAGCAGCGCCGTCACCAGCACGGCCAGCAGCAGGATGGCGCCGCGGACCTGGGGCACTTC
>DATBIF010000360.1:0-3297 GCA_036557045.1 Steroidobacteraceae bacterium | reverse complement strand
CGACGTACTGTCCAGTTGAGCGGCGTTGACACCAGCCACGGCGAGCAAGCCCGGCAGCACAATTGAAGAAGCACGCCTCACGCCGGAACGCCCAGGCGCTCGAACAGGATATCGGGCGAACGCAGGCACATCTCGCCGGTGCTCGCGTTGACTGCGACCTGCACGGTGCTCGCCTTGGTCAGGCGCTGCCCATCAGCGGCACTACGAATCAGGTATTCGATGCGCAGCCGGTATTCCCATTCCTCGAGCGCAGCACGCACGATGACCTTGTCACCGAAGCGCAGTGGCTTGATGAAGCGCATCTGCAGGTCGACCACCGGCCAGAGAAATCCCGACCGGGTCATGGCGTCGTAGTTGTAGTCGAACTGCTTGAGCAGCTCACAGCGCGCCAGCTCCAGGTACTTGGCATAGTGGCCGTGCCACACGTAGCCCGCCGGGTCGAGATCGTGAAAGGGAATCTCGAGCGCGATCTCGGCCTGGTAGAGCGGCTCGGATTTCATGCCGGTCGGGTCTCGCGGAACCTGCGCGCCAGGAGGCCTGGGGACCGGCGCAGCATGCCGAAAAAGAGCCGCGTGTGCATGCGCGTGATCAGCAGGTTGTCCTGCCACAGCTTGAAGTGCGAGATCCCGTCCCGCGGGTAGGCGACGCGCGTCGGAATCCCGACGATGCGGATGCCGCGCCAGTGAAGGCGCACGACCACCTCGGTGTCGAAGTCCATGCGCTCGCCGAGCGGCTCGGATCTCGCCAGCTCCAGTACCGGCGCCAACGGATAGACACGGAAGCCGCACATGGAGTCCGCCACATCCAGCGACAGGGTGTGGATCCACACCCAGAAGTGGGTGATGCGCCGGCCCAGGCGCCGCGACGCCGGCATCGAGCTGTCGAAACGCGGCGTGCCCAGGATCAACGCGTCGGGATGCAGGTGGGCGCGCGCGAGAAATTCCGGAATGTCGTCGAGATCGTGCTGTCCGTCGGCGTCGACCTGCAGCACGTGGGTGAAGCCCGCAGACGCCGCCGCGCGGCAACCACTCATGACGGCCGCACCCTTGCCGCGATTCGCGGCGTGCGTGATCAGCCTGACCGCGTCCGGGGCGTGCGCGGCAAGTTCCCGTGCGACTTCGTGAGCAGCCGGCCCCGAACCGTCATCGACGATCCAGCACTCGAGCCCGCGGGCGCGCACGGCAGCGACGATATCGCCGAGCGTCTCGGGATGTTCGAAGTAGGGAATGACGGCGCAGGCACGGATCATCGCGCCAGGAAGAATCGCCCGCAGGAGCAGGCCTGTTCGTTCTCGGTGTACTCGAACCTGAGCTCCCGGTCCGCGGGTGACCATGCGAGGTCGAGCTCGAGCTCGGCGCCCGGCCGCACCACGCGCATGAACTTGAGGCCGACGACGCGCTCGATCGCAGGGTCGACGCCCAGGTGACCCCGGGCGTACGCGATTGCCCAGTCGAGCTGCACGACACCGGGAAGAATGGGAGTGCCGGGAAAGTGGCCGCGGAACCAGTCGAGGCCCGCCGGGACGCGGATCCTGACCGCCAGACCCGACGGACGCTTGCGCAGACTCAACTCTTCGGGCTGCGTCGTCAGCGCGGTCACGCCGCGGTCTCGTCCCGCATCAGCTCGCATACCGCCGCCACGACATCGCCGACGGTGCGCACGTGGCGGAACTGCTCGGGCTGCACCTTGCGCCCGGTGATCTGCTTCAGCTCCAGGATCAGGTCGATCGCATCGAGGCTGTCGATGTCGAGGTCGGTATAGAGGTTTGCCGTCGGGACGATCTTCTCGGGCGGCAGCTCGAAGAGCTCAGCCAGCACGCGCCTGACCTGGCCGTAGATTTCTTGTTCGCTATGCATCGCAGAGTTGCCGATGGGACCGCCTACATTATAGGCGTGCGGACCGAGTCCCGGGCGGATTCGTGAGCCGGGTCCCGCCGCTCGTTGAGCACTGCATCGATATTGCGTGTGAAGTACGTCGCAAGATGCGCGGTCAGCTCGCGCGCGACCAGAGGATGGGATTGAACACCGGCGCCGTACCGCTCGCGCGGGATCGGCTGGCCCACCGTGATCGTAAAGTGCGGCCGACGCGGCGGAACCTGGTACCAATGTGAACCTTTGGTGAGGAACGGCGGGTCGCAGACGATGGTCACCGGCAGCACGTCAGCGCCCGAGGCGAGCGCCACCTGCGCTGCGCCGCGCTTCAGGGCGAGCGGCTGACCCGGCACCGTGCGGGTTCCTTCCGGGAAAACCAGCAGGGATCGCCCCGACTCGAGGACGCGCGAGCAATCCTGAACGAGCTGCACACCTTCCGTATTCGGAATGTAGCCAGCCCAGATGACGGGCCAGCGCAAAGCGGGGTTGCGCCACAGCGCTCGCTTGACGACGCATCCGGCCTCCGGCGTCAGCCACACCATGAAGACCACGTCGATGAGCGTCGGGTGGTTGGCGACGATCAGCTGCCCGCTCCGCGCGAGCCGTTCCAGCCCGTGCAACTCGTAGGTCAGGAGTCCGAGGCTCTTCATGAACCAGATGAAAAGTCCCATCACGCGCCGCATGGCCGCACCGATCCGCCGCTGCGCGACGGCGCCATTCGGTGAAATGAGCCTGAGAAATGGAAACAGGGTCACGCTGAGGAGCGTGCCGCCGACGCCGAAGACCACGAACGACAGCCCGGTGCCGAAGCGGCGCGAACCACGATCGAGCATTCCCCGCCAGTGCGTTCCCATCGACCCGCCGCCCCCCATACAATCAGCTTATCGCATCTTGCCGCAGGTCCCTGGTGACGACCGTGTCAGATTCTTCGACGCTCGCGCAGACCATTGACGAAGCGGCGCTCGCGACGCTGCTGGTGCAGGCGCTCAACCTGCAGGACGTGCAACCGGCGCAGATCTCGCCCACGGCGCCGCTGTTCGGCTTCGATCACGGGAGTCTGGGCCTCGACTCGATCGATGCACTGGAGATCGCTCTCGCCATCCAGAAGCAATATGGCGTCGAGCTGCGTTCCGAAGATCCGGGCACGAAATCCGCCTTTGCCTCGCTCCGGGAACTCACCGCTCACATCCTGACCCGTCGCAACGGGCGCTGAAGTCCATGTTCGCCCTCGCCGTGGCGTATCCCGTGCTGGTGCACCTGGCGGTGCTCTGGCCGCGCCCATGGCTGGAGTGGCTGGCGCTCGCGGCACTGAGCGCTCTCGTCCTCTATCCCGCATTGCGAGCGCGCAGACCGTGGGCCTGGGTGGTCCTGGCCGCGTGTCTCGTGGCGAGCGGGCTGATCGTGCATTGGCAGGGCGCCCGCTGGA
>DATBIF010000359.1:0-7878 GCA_036557045.1 Steroidobacteraceae bacterium | reverse complement strand
AGCTGCGAGCGCGAGGGCCTTGGCACGTGCGCGCAGCTCGTTCGCTGGCACGAGCCGATCGACGAGACCGAGCCGGTACGCGACGGCGCCCTTGACCGGACGGCCGGTCAGCATCAGCTGCATCGCGGCGCGGACGCCAATCAGCTGCACGGTGCGGACCGTGCCCCCGAAGCCGGGATGAATGCCGAGCTGAACCTCGGGCAGGCCCAGGCTCACCCGGCCATCGTCGTTCGCGACGCGATGGCGGCAGGCCAGGGCGAGCTCCAGGCCTCCACCCAGCGCAAATCCGTTGATCGCGGCGACCGTCGGGCAGGGGAGCGCCGCGAGGCGATCGAACACGCGCTGGCCGGTTCGAATCAGCTCGTAGGCCTGCTGCGGAGTCTTGAGGCCGGTGAACTCCTTGATATCCGCACCGGCGACGAAACCGCTCGGCTTGCCCGAGCAGACCACGACCGCGGCCGGCTTGCTGCGCTCCAGCTCCGCCAGCTGCCCGTCGAGCTCGCGCATCACCTCCGAGGACAGGGCGTTGGCGGAGCTGCCGGCCCGGTCGATGATGAGAAAGGCGACGCGATCGGCATCGGTCTCGATTCGCCAGTGCTTCGCTGGGTTCATCGGCGTCTCCCCGGGGCCGCCGCGTGGCACGTTCATCCTGCTTTCAAACGGTCGCGCGCGCCCGCGGCACCGGTGATCTCGAAATCGCAGATCAGCGGCCGGTGGTCGGACAGGCGTACGTCCGCGACCTCGAAGTGCGTGACGCGGATGCCATCGCTGTAGAGGATGAAATCGAGTTCCTTGCGCGGGCTGCGGCTCGGAAACGACGGGCTGCTGTCGGCGTTGGCACTGCGCAGGCCGGAGGCGCGCATGAACAGGTAGATCTCGTGCTCGCCCCAGAATGTGTTGAAATCCCCGGCCACGATCACCGGCTTGGTGGATTTCTCCACCAGCTCGTGCAGGTAACGCAGCTGGTACTGGCGGTGCCGGAACTTGAGCGACAGGTGCACCAGGAAGACCGCGACGTGCTCGAGCTCGAGCTCGATGATCAGGCGCTTGATGCCGGTGTCGAAATAGTGGAAGCGTTCGCCATGCACGCGCGGCGCCGCGAGGAACGCGTTGCCCTGCTTGCGCACGATCGGCACGAGCTGGTTGATCGAGGTCGTGCCGTACTTGCACTGATAGGTCGAGTAGTGGCCGAGCGAGCGCGCGACGAACTCGGCCTGGTTCACCATCCCGGTGCGGATCGAGCCGGTGTCGATTTCCAGCAGGCCCACGATATCGGGGTCGCGCGACTTGATGAAATCGGTGATGCGTCCGAGAACCTGCCGGCTGCTGCGCAGGTAGCCGGCGCCCGGCACCGGCAGGTGAAAGGCGGGGCCGGTTCCCGTCGCGTAGCGGATATTGTAGATCAGCAGGCGCATGCAGCCTTAAGCGCAGGATTGCAAAAAACCGCGCAATGCTACACTACTTCGCCGGCAGCAGGCGGGAGAGCGATTCGTGTCACAACGTAATCCGATCAAGCTGTTCGTCAGCCACGTCTGGGAAGAGAACGACGACTATTTCCGCGTGTTCGAGTTCCTCGAGAGCGACAGCAACTTCTACTACCAGAACTTCAGCGCGCCCGAGACTCGACCCACCGGCGACAAGGAGGCGCTGCGCGAGGAATTGCGCAAGCAGATCGCCCCGGCTGAGATTGTGCTCGTTCCGAGCAGCCTGTGCCGCAAGCACGGCGACATGGTCCTGTTCCAGATGAACTATGCCAAGGCGAGCGACAAGCCGGTGTTACTGCTCGAGTCCTACGGTGTGAAGGAACAGATTCCGAAACCGATCCGCGACCTGGCGGACGAGGTCGTCGACTGGGACAAGCGCACACTGGTCGATGCGATCCGGCGGCACGCGCGTCACGAAGAGACGCACCGCTGGGACACGATCGAGTTCAAGCTGGACTAGCTTCAGCCTTCCGCAGCGTAGAGCTGGACGACGGGAGTCGGCACGGCTCGCGGTCCGTTCTGCGCGCGCGCCACGGCGCAGAACATGTTCACGATCAGCACCGCGTGCTGGTTGGCTTCCCCGTCGGACATCTTGCGGATCGTGGCGCGCACCGCGTCCTCGCCGGGCAGCGGACGCACGGCGTGCATCGCACGCGTCAGGCCGCCAAAATCCTCGCGCAGCTCGCGCGGCATCAGTTCCGCGTCGAGCGAGGCGAGGTGATGGACGTACGCGTTGAACAATCGCTGCTTGATGGGACCCGCGCCCGCGAGCGCGACAGTCGCGGAATGAAATTTTTCCCAAGCGGTCAACATATCGATCCCCGTTTGAACCTGAGCGCGCCCGCCGGCACGTTCCACATGTGGTGCGAATCTCAGGTGATTCTTGAGTTTGTTGTTCTTGGAGGATTCGTTTCACATCAATGGGCTGCCGACGAAATATATACCAACGACTCGCAAAGGCAACGCTCAAAAAAACGTCAAACCCAGGCTCTGTCCGGCCGCGCTTTGCTGCGTTGGCAGTGGGATGCCTGATCGCCGCAGGCCTCGTGACACGGCTTCGCGTGCCGGCGTCTGAAGACGCCGTCGAGTTATATTTTACAACCCGCTGTATTTAAGACAGATATGTCTGCGATTAGCCAGGCACGCGGGCCGTTCGACCGCGGCGGAGTTGGTCATCAATAACCAGCGCAGAGCGCTACACGTGTCGGCAGCGTCTGACATTTCTCCTCGAGACCAACGCGTAGACTCGGCTCGCTTCGGGGCAAGTGCGTCTTCTTTGCGTTCAGCTCCGCCCCGGCGCAGGGAGTTTTCCGGTCGCCAGAAAGCAAAGGCGGGGCTTGCCAGTGGGCCGAAAAGTGACCGCCGTTCGTCAGAACGGACTTGCTCGATTTCCCAGTACTGAAGCAGCGAACAATGGCCAGGGCCACGCCGGTTCCGCCACGGAGCTGCGGGTGCTGCTCGATGCACTGCGCGCGGTACGCGACGGAGATTTCAGCGCGCGGCTGCCCGGCGACTGGACCGGCCTGAGCGGCAAGATCGCCGACACCTTCAACGAGATCGTCAGCGCCAATGCGTCGCTGGCCCGGGAGCTCGCCCGGGTCGGTGAAACCGTCGGCAAGCGAGGCGGTGCGCGCCAGCGCATCGCGGCGCACCGCCGGATGGGCGCGTGGGGCGAGATGGAAGCCTCGGTGAACGGCCTCATCGACGATCTGCTCTGGCCTACGGCCGAGGTCACCCGCTGCATCGCCGCGGTCGCCAAGGGCGACCTGTCGCAGACCATGCGGCTCGAAGTGGAAGGGCGGCCGCTCGAAGGCGAGTTCCTGCGCTCCGCATCGATCGTGAACCGCATGATCGACCAGATGAGCGTGTTTTCGTCCGAGGTGACGCGCGTGGCGCGCGAGGTCGGCACCGAAGGCAAGCTCGGCGGCCAGGCGCAGGTCAAGGGTGTGAGCGGTGTCTGGAAGGACCTGACGGACAGCGTCAATTCGATGGCGAGCAATCTCACGGCGCAGGTACGCAACATCGCCGAGGTCACGATCGCCGTCGCGAGCGGCGACCTGTCGCGCAAGATCACGGTCGACGTGCGCGGCGAGATCCTGCTGCTCAAGGAGGCCATCAACACGATGGTCGACCAGCTGCGATCGTTCGCGTCGGAGGTGACGCGCGTGGCGCGCGAGGTCGGCACCGAGGGCAAGCTCGGCGGCCAGGCCATCGTGCCGGGCGTGGCCGGCACCTGGAAGGACCTCACCGATTCGGTCAATGCCATGGCGACGAATCTCACCGGCCAGGTGCGCAATATCGCCGAGGTCACGACCGCGGTGGCGCGCGGTGACCTGTCGCGCAAGATCACCGTCGAACTCCGCGGCGAGCTGCTCGAGCTCAAGAACACCATCAACACGATGGTGGACCAGCTGAATGGTTTCGCCGCCGAAGTGACGCGCGTGGCACGCGAAGTCGGCACCGAAGGCAAGCTCGGCGGACAGGCGCAGGTACCCGGCGTCGCAGGCACCTGGAAAGATCTCACCGACAACGTCAATTCGATGGCCGGCAACCTCACCGCGCAGGTGCGCAACATCGCCGAAGTCGCGACCGCCATCGCCAACGGTGACCTGTCGCGCAAGATCACGGTGGACGTGCGCGGCGAGATCCTGCAGCTCAAGGAAACGCTCAACACGATGGTGGAGCAGCTGCGCTCCTTCGCCTCGGAAGTGACGCGCGTGGCGCGCGAAGTGGGCACCGAGGGCAGTCTCGGTGGCCAGGCACACGTGCCGGACGTGGGCGGCACCTGGAAGATCCTCACCGACTCCGTGAATGCGATGGCGACCAACCTGACTCGCCAGGTGCGCAACATCGCGGAGGTCACGACCGCGGTGGCGCGCGGCGACCTGTCGCGCAAGATCACGGTGGACGTGAAAGGCGAGATCCTCGAGCTCAAGAACACCATCAACACGATGGTCGACCAGTTGAATGCCTTCGCCTCGGAAGTAACGCGCGTCGCGCGTGAGGTCGGCACCGAGGGCAGCCTCGGCGGCCAAGCCCGGGTGCCCGGTGTCGCCGGCACCTGGAAGGACCTCACCGACTCGGTGAACGCGATGGCCACCAATCTCACCGGCCAGGTGCGCAACATCGCGGAGGTCACGACCGCCGTGGCGCGCGGCGACCTGTCACGCAAGATCACGGTGGATGTGAAAGGCGAGATCCTCGAGCTCAAGAACACCATCAACACGATGGTCGACCAACTGAATGGCTTCGCGGCCGAAGTGACCCGCGTCGCGCGCGAAGTGGGCACCGAAGGCAAGCTCGGCGGCCAGGCTCGCGTACCCGGAGTCGCGGGCACCTGGAAGGGCCTCACGGACAACGTCAACTCGATGGCGAGCAACCTCACCGGCCAGGTGCGCAACATCGCCGAGGTGGCGACGGCCGTCGCCCAGGGCGACCTCTCGCGCAAGATCACCGTCGACGTGAAGGGCGAAATCCTGCAGCTCAAGGAAACCATCAACACGATGGTCGACCAGCTGAACGGCTTCGCGTCCGAAGTGACGCGCATGGCGCGCGAAGTCGGCACCGAGGGCAGGCTCGGTGGCCAGGCGCAGGTGCCGGGCGTCGGCGGCACCTGGAAGGACCTGACCGACAACGTCAATCTGCTCGCGGCGAATCTCACCACCCAGGTGCGCGCGATTGCGGAAGTCGCCACCGCAGTGACCAAGGGCGACCTCACGCGCTCCATCCAGGTGGACGCCCGCGGCGAAGTGGCGGATCTCAAGGACTACATCAACGCGATGATCGGGAACCTGCGCGCGACCACCGAGCGCAACACCGAGCAGGACTGGCTCAAGACCAATCTCGCCAAGTTCAGCGGCATGATGCAGGGCCAGCGCGAGCTATTGACGCTCGCGCAGATCCTGCTGTCGGAGCTGGCGCCCCTCGTCAACGCGCAGCAGGGCGTGATCTACGTTGTGGACCAGGCACAGGACGGCGAGACGTTCCTGCGCAAGCTCGCGGGCTACGCCGACCAGGAAGGGCCGCGTCGCTTCCGCCTCGGCGAAGGCCTGGTCGGCCAATGCGCCGTCGAGCGTCAGCGCCTGCTGCTCACGGATATTCCCGCGGACTCGATCCAGGTCAGCTCGGGACTGCTGGCCGCGCATCCGCGCAATGTGGTGGTGCTGCCGGTGTTGTTCGAAGGCCAGATCAAGGCGGTGGTCGAGCTCGCAAGCCTGCGCGAGTTCACGGCTCCGCACCTCGCGTTCCTCGAGCAGGTCACGGGCTCGATCGGCATCGTGCTCAACACGATCGAAGCGACCATGCGCACCGAGGGACTCCTCATGCAGTCGCAGCAGCTCGCGGGCGAGCTGCAGGCGCAGCAAAAGGAGTTGCAGCAGACCAACGAGGAGCTGGGGCAGAAGGCGCGCCTGCTCGCTGCGCAGAACGCCGAAGTCGAGCGCAAGAACCGTGAGATCGAGCAAGCACGCTCGGCATTGGAGGAAAAGGCCGCGGAACTGGCGCTCACCTCGCGCTACAAGTCCGAGTTCCTCGCCAACATGTCGCACGAGCTGCGCACGCCGCTCAACAGCATCCTGATCCTGGGCCAGCAGCTCGCAGAGAACGCGGACGGCAATCTTTCCAAGAAGCAGGTGGAGTTCGCCGATACCATCCTTGGTGCGGGCACTGACCTCCTCAACCTGATCAGCGACATCCTGGATCTCTCGAAGATCGAGTCGGGCACGGTCACGGTCGAGTCGGTGGACATGCGCGTCGCTACCCTGCGCGACACGATCGAGCGCAACTTCCGGCACGTCGCCGAGACCCGCGAGCTCGCCTTCTCGGTCGATGTCGAGGCGGTGCTCGACCTCACACTGCAGACCGATCCCAAGCGCCTGCTGCAGGTGCTGACGAACCTGCTCTCCAATGCCTTCAAGTTCACGGAGCAGGGGAGTGTGCGCCTGGACGTCAGCCTCGCCGAGAGCGGCTGGAGCACGGAGCATCCGATCCTCAGCCAGGTGCCGAAGGTCGTGCGCCTGGCGGTATCGGACACCGGGATCGGCATCCCGTCGGAAAAGCAGCGCATCATCTTCGAGGCGTTCCAGCAGGCCGACGCGGGTACCGCACGCCGCTACGGCGGCACCGGCCTCGGCCTTGCGATCAGCCGCGAGCTCGCCCACCTGCTCGGCGGCGAGATCCGCCTGCGCAGCGAGCCGGGTGTCGGCAGTACCTTCGAACTGTTCCTGCCCGTCGCGTACGTCGGCCCGGCCTACAGCAAGTTCAATGTGCAGAGCCGCGCGCACCACGAGACGTTGCCGCGCGACGCGAGTGCTCCGGCGCCCGCACAGCCGCTCGAGATCGTGGACGATCGGCAGCTCCTCCAGCCCGGCGACGAGATCCTGTTGATCGTGGAGGATGACCCGCCCTACGCGCGCGTGCTGCTCGAGACGGCGCGCTCACACGGCTTCAAGGGCATCGTGGCCATGCGCGGCGCCGAGGCGATCGCGCTGGCGCGTCAGTACCTGCCGACGGCGATCACGCTGGACGTGTTCCTGCCGGACATGCTGGGCTGGAACGTCCTGAGCCAGCTCAAGCTCGATTTCTCTACACGCCACATCCCGGTGCAGATCCTCACCATCGAAGAAGAGCGCCAGCACGCGCTCGAGCGCGGCGCGTTCGCGCACCTCAGCAAGCCGGTGACGACGGCCGGGCTCGACCAGGTATTCGAGCGCATCAAGCAGTTCGCCGAGCCGCGCGTGCGCTGGCTGCTGGTGGTGGAAGACAGCCCCGCCGAGCGGCTCTCGATCGAGGAGCTGATCGCCCACGACGACGTCGAGATCGTTGCGGTCGGCACCGGGAGCGAAGCGCTCGAACAGCTGCAGCAGCGTCCATACGACTGCGTGGTGCTCGACCTGCGCCTGCCGGACATGAGCGGCTTCGAGCTCCTCGATCGATTGCAGGAAACTCCGGAACTGCACGACATCCCCGTCGTGGTCTACACCGGCCGCGAGCTTTCGGCCGAGGAAGAGGATCAGCTGCGGCGCCTCGCGAAGAGCATCGTGCTCAAGGGCGTGCGCTCGCCGGAGCGCCTGCTCGACGAGACCGCGCTCTTCCTGCACCGCGTGGTCGCCGACCTGCCGCACAACAAGCAGCGCATGCTCAAGGAGCTGCACGAGCGCCCCGAGGCGCTTGCGGGGCACAAGGTGCTGGTGGTCGACGACGATGTGCGCAACATCTTCGCGCTCTCGAGCGTGCTCGAGCGGCACGGCATGCACGTGGTGATCGCGACCACCGGGCAGGAGGCGATCAACGTGCTGGAGCAGACGCCCGATGTCTCGCTGGCACTCATGGACATCATGATGCCCGGCATGGACGGCTACGAGACCATGCGCCGCATTCGCGAAGTGCCGCGCTT
>DATBIF010000358.1:0-10514 GCA_036557045.1 Steroidobacteraceae bacterium | reverse complement strand
AGCAGCGAGGTCATCGAGACCAAGGAACTGCTCGAATGGATGGAGGACAACCATTTCACGTTCCTCGGTTATCGCGAGTACCGCCTGCGGCGTGGAAAACAGGAGGACCTGCTCGAGCCCCTGGTCGAAACCGGTCTCGGTGTCCTGCGTCCGGGCCGCCGGCGCACGCGCAAACCCAAGCCCGTCGCCCTGACCGGAGAAATCCGCGAGCACGCTCGCACCAGGGAGCTGCTGATCGTCACCAAGGCGAACACGATCTCGACCGTGCACCGGGCGACTTATCTCGACTACGTCAGCATCAAGACCTTCGACGCCGCGGGTGAAGTCAACGGCGAGCAGCGCTTCATCGGGCTGTGGACCTCGTCGGCGTACAGCATGAGCCCGCGCGAAATCCCGGTGCTGCGCCACAAGGTACAGCGCGTCGTGTCGCACTTCGGCGTGTCGCCGACCAGTCACGACGGCAAGGCGGTGCTGCACGTACTCGAGACCTACCCGCGCGACGAACTGTTCCAGACCTCGATCCATGACCTGGTCCGCATCGTGCGCGGCATCGTCAACCTGTACGAGCGGCAGCAGGTGCGTCTGTTCGTGCGCCGCGATGCGTTCCGTCGCTTCTATTCCTGCCTGGTGTACGTGCCACGCGATCGCTACAACACGCAGGTCCGTCAGCGGATCGAGGCGATCGTGCGCGAGGAGTTTCACGGCCTGGCGATCGAGTCGCAGGTGCAGCTCTCCGACTCGGTGCTGGCGCGACTGCATCTGCTGGTGCGAACCGACCCGCTGGATCAGCATCGCGCGGAAACGACGCACCTCGAGCAGCGCATCGCCACGGCGGTCCGCACCTGGGCAGATGGCTTCAAGGACGCGCTCCTCGCCCGCTACGACGAGGCGACCGCGCTCAGGCTCCACCAGCGTTACGCGAGCCGTTTTCCACCGGCGTACCAGGACGACACGTCGGCGCAGCTCGCGGTTGATGACCTCAATGCGCTCGAGCCGCTCGTCGACGGCAGCGCCAACGTGCGCATGAGTCTGCATCGGCAGCGCGAGCAGTCGACAAGTCAGATGCACTTCCGTCTGTTCCGCCGCGAGCGCCCGATTCCCATTTCGGACGTGTTGCCGATGATGGAGAACCTCGGGCTCAAGGTGATCAGTGAGCGTCCGTACGAGGTTGAGTCGCCGCAGGGCGGCCTGCTCTGGATCCAGGACTTCGAGCTCGAGCACCGCGGCGGAATCGCGATCGATCTTCAGACTGTCGACCGCGATTTCCAGGATGCAGTGGCCAGCACCTGGCTCGGTCAGGCCGAGAACGATGGCTTCAATCGCCTGGTGCTCGCCGCCGGGCTCACCTGGCGACAGACGGCGGTGCTGCGCGCGTTCTGCCGCTACCTCGTACAGACCGGCATTCCGTTCAGCCAGGCCTACATGGAGCAGGTGCTGAGCGCCAATGCCACGATCAGCCGCCTGCTGTTGCACCTCTTCCTGACCCACTTCGATCCCGCGCTCACGCCCGGCAAGCGCGCGGGTGAGAGCGCGCGCCTGCAGAAGAAGATCGATGCCGCGCTCGAAGAGGTGAAGAGTCTCGACGAGGACCGCATCCTGCGCGCTTACGCCGCGCTCATCCAGGCGACCCTGCGCACCAACTACTACCAGACGGACACCACGGGCGAACCGAAGAGTTACTTCTCATTCAAGCTCGATCCGGCAAAGCTCCCTGACCTGCCTCTGCCGCGCCCGATGTTCGAGATCTTCGTGTACAGCCCGCGCGTCGAGGGCGTGCACCTGCGCATGGGACACGTGGCGCGCGGCGGCATCCGCTGGTCGGATCGGCGCGAGGACTTCCGCACCGAAGTGCTCGGCCTGATGAAGGCTCAGAACGTCAAGAACACCGTCATCGTGCCGGTCGGCGCCAAGGGCGGCTTCGTACCGAAGCGTCTGCCCACGAGTGGCCGCGATGACCTCCAGCGCGAAGTCGTCGAGTGTTATCGGACTTTCATCCGCGGACTTCTCGATCTCACCGACAATATTGTCGGCGATCGCATCGTTGCGCCTCCCTCCACCGTGCGTCGCGACGGCGATGATCCTTATCTGGTGGTCGCTGCCGACAAGGGCACGGCGACCTTTTCCGATATCGCGAATGCCATTTCCGCGGAATACGGCTTCTGGCTGGACGATGCGTTCGCGTCCGGCGGCTCCGCGGGCTACGACCACAAGAAAATGGCCATTACCGCGCGCGGCGGCTGGGAATGCGTGAAGCGCCACTTCCGCGAGCTCGGCATCGATACGCAACGCCAGGACTTCACCGTGGCGGGCATCGGCGACATGGCGGGCGACGTGTTCGGCAACGGCATGCTGCAATCACCGCACATCCGCCTGGTCGCGGCCTTCAATCACCTGCACATCTTCCTCGACCCGGAACCCGACGCCACGCGCACCTTTGCCGAGCGTCGGCGCTTGTTCAAGTTGCCGCGCTCGAGCTGGGAGGATTACGACCGCAAACTCATTTCCAGGGGCGGCGGCGTTTTCTCACGCGCTGCCAAGTCGATTGCGCTGAGCCCGCAGGCGCAGGCACTCCTCGGACTGCGCACCAGCAGTGCCACACCGCAGGAAGTGATCCGCGCGATCCTGAAGCTGCCGGTCGACCTGCTCTGGAACGGTGGCATCGGCACCTACGTGAAGGCGATCCGCGAGTCGCACGCCGATATCGGCGATCGCACCAACGACGGCGTGCGCGTGAACGGCAACGAAGTGCGCGCGAAGGTGGTCGGTGAAGGCGGAAATCTCGGACTCTCGCAGCGCGGGCGCATCGAGTACGCGCTCTCGGGCGGTCGACTCAATACCGACTTCATCGACAACTCGGCCGGCGTCAACTGCTCCGACGTTGAAGTCAACATCAAGATCCTGCTCAACCCCGAGATGCACGCCGGCAGGTTGCGACGCGCGAACCGCGATCGGCTGCTGGCGCAGATGACCGACGAAGTGGCGGGACTGGTGCTCAGGAACAACTACCTGCAGAGCCAGGCGATCAGTACGCTCGCAGCCAATGCCGGCGAGCGCTTCAACGAGCACGTGCACGTGATCCGGGTGTTGCAGCAGTCCGGCGAGCTCGATCCCGCACTCGAGTTCCTGCCCGACGACGAGGAGATCGCCGAGCGGCGCAAGCAGAAGCGCGGCCTGACGCGCCCGGAGCTCGCGATCGTGCTCTCCTACAGCAAGATCTGGCTCAACAACCAGATCATCCATTCAGACGTGCCCGAGGATCCGTACCTGTCGAAAGAGCTCGAGCGCTATTTCCCCGAGCCGATCCGCAAGCGCTACGAGCGCGCGCTCAGCCGGCATCGACTGCGCCGCGAGATCATCGCCACGGCCACGACCAACAGCCTCGTGAACCGGATGGGGCCGGTATTCGCGTTACGCGCGCAGGAAGACACCGGTGCGGACACCGGGCGCATCGCTCGCGCCTACACGATCGCGCGCGAAGTGTTCGACATGCGCGATCTCTGGTTGGGCGTCGAGGCGCTCGACAACCGCGTGCCGGCGCAGACGCAGTACGCGATGATGTACCAGACGAGCCGCCTGTTACGGCATATGACCTACTGGTTCCTGGCGCATCACGCCGAGCGGCTCGACATCGACAAGGCCGTTTCGCGGCTGGCCCCCGGCATCGCCCGACTCGGACAGAACCTCGACAAGCTGCTCGTCGGCGGCGCGCTGGATCGATACCAGGAGGCGGCAGCGGCTCTGCGCAAGAGTGGCGTCCCGGATTCGATCGCGGCGCGCATCGCGGGTCTTGCACCCATGCACGCGGCGCTCGACATCGTCGAGGTCGCGCAATCCACGCATCGCGACGAGGACGTCACCGGTCGCGCCTACTTCCACCTGTGCGAGCGGCTGAGTCTCGACTGGATCCGCGAGCAGATCGAAGGGCTCGCCATCGAGGGTCACTGGCAAGCTGTCGCGCGCGGCACCTTGCGTGACAACCTCTATTCGCTGCAGCGCCAGCTGACAGCGAAGGCCCTCGCCGGGCGGCGCAGGGAGCCGGTGGCTGCGGTGGATGCCTGGATCGCCGCTCACCAGGCACACGGCGACTACATCAGCCGCATCGTGAGCGACATGCGCAGCGGACTCACCGCGGACTTCCCGACGGTCTCGGTCGCGCTCCAGGCGGTGAGGCGCCTCGCGGAGCTGTGAAGCTCTCGCTGATCGTCACGACGTACGAGCGGCCCGACGCGCTCGCGTGCGTACTGAAGAGTATCGAGCGCCAGAGCTTTCCCCCCGACGAGATCCTCATTGCGGACGATGGCTCCGGACCTGCGACGCGTTCGCTGGTCGAGAGTTTCCGGACGCGATGTGCATGCCCGCTGGTCCATTGCTGGCAGACTCACGACGGGTTTCGCGTCTGTCGCGCACGCAACCTCGCACTGTCGAGAGCAACGGGCGATTACACGGCGCTCGTCGATGGCGACATGGTGATGCACCCGCAGTTCATCGCCGACCACCGCCGTTGCGCGCGACCCGGCTACTGGGTTCAGGGCACACGCATCCTGCTCGACGCGCGCCGTACCACTGAAATGATCGGCGGCCGCAGTTCGCCGCTCCCCCTGTACTCGAGCGGCATCGGCGGCCTGCGACGGCTCTCCGCGATTCGCGCACCGCTGCTGAGCAGTGCGCTGGCGCGCGCGGCCAATGCGTTCGTGGCCACGAAAAGCTGCAACCTGGCTGCGTGGCGGGCCGATCTCGAACGCGTGAACGGGTTCAACGAAGAGATGGTGGGCTGGGGCCCGGAAGATAAGGAGCTCGCCGCCCGTCTCGCTCACGCGGGTGTCGCGCGACGCACGCTGATCTTCGGCGGCATCGCGTACCATCTCGCGCACCCTCCCGCCAGCCGCGAGCGGCGCGCGGCCAACGAGCGCGCCCTGGCGGATACCCTGGCGCAGCGCCGCGTCGAGTGCGCTCGCGGTTTGCGCCAGCACCAGCAGCGCTAGCGAAGCTGGCCGTGTGCTAATGTTCGCCTCCCCGGCAAGGAGCGGCAGCTTGAGTGGAAAACTGGTACTGGTCCGGCACGGCCAGAGCGTCTGGAATCTCGACAACCTCTTCACGGGTTGGACCGATGTCGATCTGAGCGCGCACGGGCGCGTCGAGGCGCTGCAGGCGGGCCAGGAGCTGATCCGCCAGAAACTCACCTTCGACATCGCTTTTACGTCCGTGCTGAAGCGCGCGATTCGCACGCTCTGGATCATCCTCGACGAGATGGACCTGATGTGGATCCCGGTGGAACGCAGCTGGCGCCTGAACGAGCGTCACTACGGCGCGCTGCAGGGGCTCGACAAGGCGCAGACGTCCGAGCGCCACGGTGCGGAGCAGGTCAAGATCTGGCGTCGCAGCTATGACATCGCGCCGCCGCCGCTCGAGCCGGCCGACAAGCGTCACGCACGCTTCGATCCGCGCTATCAGTCGCTCAGGCCCGAAGAGATCCCGGCCACCGAATCGCTCAAGGACACGCTGGTCCGCGTCCTGCCCTGTTGGGAGAGTCGCATCGCGCCCGAGCTCAAGGCGAATCGCAACGTGCTGGTCGTCGCGCACGGCAACAGCCTGCGCGCGCTGGTGAAGATGCTCGACGGCATGTCGGACCAGGACATCGTGGAGTTCAACATCCCGACCGGCGTGCCACTCCTCTACGAGCTCGACGAGCGCCTGCAGAAGCGCTCGAGCCGTTTTCTCGGTGACCCGGAGGCGATCAAGGCCGCGGCCGAAGCCGTGCGCCGGCAGACCGAGAGCCGGCGATAACAAGAATCGGGGAAAACCATGGAACTCAACAGCGCCTGGGAAGTGATCGCGGCCGCGATCGTCTTCCTGTTCATCATCTTCGGCATCCGCATCGTCCGTCCCACCACCCGCGGCCTCGTCGAGCGGCTCGGCAAGTACCAGCGCTTCGCGCAGCCGGGTTTCCACTGGATCGTGCCGGTGATCGACCAGATGTACCGGGTGAACGTGACCGAGCAGATGGTGGACGCCGAGCCGCAGGAGATCATCACCAACGACAACCTGAACGCCGTCGTCGACGCGCAGATCTACTTCAAGATCAAGAGCGACGAGGACAGCATCAAGAGCTCGCAGTACAACGTCAATAACGTGACGCTGCAGATCGTGAACCTCGCCCGCACCACGCTCCGCAACATCATCGGCACGCTGACGCTCAAGTCGGCCAACAGCGAACGCGGGCGGATCAACGACGAGTTGCTCAAGGTGCTGGTGAAGGAGACCGGCAGCTGGGGCATTGACATCGTGCGCGCTGAGCTCAAGGAGATCGACCCGCCCAAGGATGTGCAGGAAACCATGAACCAGATCGTCAAGGCCGAGAACCAGAAGGTCGCGGCCATCGATTTTGCGACCGCCGCGGAGACCGAGGCCGATGGTGAAAAGCGCGCGGCGATCAAGAAGGCCGAGGGCGTGCGCCAGGCGCGCATCCTCCAGGCCGAGGGCGAGGCGGAGGCGATCCGGCTGGTCAACGAAGCCGCCAACAAGTATTTCGTGGGGAACGCGCAGCTGCTGAAGCGGCTGGAGACGGTGCAGAGTTCGCTGGAGAAGAACACCAAGATCGTGGTTCCGACCGATACCGAGCTGGTCAACGTGATCGGCGATCTCGCCGGCGTGCTGCCCCTGAAGAGGGACGCGCAGTAACGCCAGCGGCTCACTCGTCCGGGGCGATGGTGACGCGCAGCCCGGCGAGCGCGTCGGTCATCTCGATCTGGCAGCTCAGGCGCGAATTGTCCTGGGTGTGCGAAAGCTCGCCCAGCAGGTCCTGCTCGTCCGACTGGCGGCGCGGCAGCTTCGGCAGCCATTGCGGGTCCACATAGACGTGGCAGGTCGCGCAGGAACACATTCCTCCGCAGATCGCGGCGACACCGTATTCGAGCTCGCGCAGCGTCTCCATCACCTTGAGACCACTCTTTGCCTCGACGCTGTGCTCGACTCCATCCCGATCGACGACCTTCAACTCCGGCATGTGCCGCGCCACCTCGCTGCTGTGAGAGGCGTAGTCTGCCGAATCAGCGAGCGACTGACTACCCGATCAGCGCCGCAGTCCCACCCGGGCGCGCAGCACCGCACGCCGGGTTACAGGAGTGTCATCCCACACTCCGGCCGCGATCAGCCACGCGAGATGCAGGGCATCGAACAGCGCGCACACGAGATCGAATCGGCCGCTCCCGACGCCGCGGCGGTAACCGCGCAGCAGCTCGACACGCTGGCGCGCATCGAAATCGTGATAGGTCGCGAGCGCCGCGAGATCCATCAGCGGATCGGCAAGGGCTGCATACTCCCAGTCGATGAGGAGCGGGCGCGGGCCGAGCAGGTTGAGGTGGTGCAGATCGTTATGGGAAAAGACCGCAGGCGGCGCGGGCTGATAGTCCTGCGCCAGCGTATCGACGCGCGACTCGAGTTCGCCGAGATCGAGCCCCGTCGCTGCGGTTGCGCGGACGCGGCCCAAGAGCGACCGGATTCCCTCGACGAGGTCGAAGGCCTTCAGGCCCTCTGGCGCCGGCAATCCGTGAAGCTCGCGCACGCGCGCTGCCAACGGTGTGATGTGCGCCCGAACCTCAGCGGCGCTCCACGGCATCCCGTTCTCGTACTCCATCACCAGCAGGCAATGCACGGGGTCCGCGAGGATCACATGCGGCGCCAGGCCGGCGTGTGCCGCCGCCAGGTGGGCGGCGTATTCCTGTCGCACGTCGAGATCGAGTCGTGGCCGCGGCTGAGCGATCCGCGCCACCCAGTCGATCCCTCTGCCACGGATCCTCCAAAGTGCGTTGCGCGCAGCGAGGCCGATACTTTCGACCTGCGCGTCCGCCAGCGACAGGCCGAGCGCAGCCGCAACGCCGGCGCGGACGCTCTCGGCTCCGCTCAGGCTGGGAGGCTCCGCCGCCATGCAAGGAATCCCGCGATCACGATGCCGAGGTAGATCACGAAGAGCAGTGTAGTCGCGGGAAGTCCCGCGACGTAGGAGAGATAGACCATGACGCAATCCACGAGCAACCAGTAGAGCCAGTTTTCGAGCACCTTGCGCGCCACCATCCAGGTGGTGATCACGCTCCCCCAGGTCGTGAACGCGTCGAGATAGGGAAAGGGCGCCGTCGTGAAGCGCGCCTCCGCCCAGCCGGTGGTCACCGTGAGCACGAGCACCAGTCCTGCCGCCAACACATGTTGCCGCATGCTCCAGCGCGAGACGCGCAATGGTTCCGAAGCGGCGCCCGCGCCGCGCCAATGCCACCATCCGTACACCGCCATCGCGATGTAGAAGAGCTGCAGCAACGCCTGCTGATACAGCTGGCGCTCGTAGAACAGCCACAGGTAGATCACGGTGCTGACGAGAGCGCACGGCCAGCACCACGGATTCTGCCGCGCCGCGAGTACCAGGTAGAGAAGCGCCAGCACCGCCGCGAGCAGCTCGCTTGGCGACCAGGCGTGCAGCTCGCCGAGCAACCCTTCCATTCCGTGCGCCTAGCCCGCGAGCGGTCCCAGCACCTTCATCGCGAACACCGCCTTGTCGTTCGTCTCGAAAGTGCGCCTGAGCTCGAGCGTCAGCACGCGCATCACCTCGGAGAACTCGCCGAACACCTGCGTACTCATGCTGTTGGTCACGACCTTCAGTCCCGAGTGCGCGTTGAGTCGGTCGATGAAGTCCTGGATCGGCGGAACATAGTCCGCATCGAGCGGATAGAGCGACATCTCCACAGCAATATCCATCACCTGCCCTCCACGTTGCGGTTCAGCGGAAACGCCATTGTGCCGTCACGCCGAGCTGGCGCGGATCGCCCGCCTGCGTATAGCGCTTGCTCGGGAAATCGGGCGGCTCGTCGCCGAAGAAGAATCCGAGCTGGCTGTAATCCTCGTCGAACACGTTCTGTCCCCAGGCGTATACCGACCAGCGCTCGCCCTCATATCCCGCCTTGGCGTTGACCAGCGTCGCCACGCGCGCCCGCTCGTCGTTGCTCGCGCTGTAGTAGTACGCGTCGCGCCCGCTCACCCCGATCCTCGCCATCCACCCGAACGGATGTCGCCAGGTCACGCCCACCGAGTATTGATAGGACGGCGCATTCGTCTGTTCCCGTCCGTCGAGGTTGCGGTCGCCGAACATGTAGTCGATGTAATAGCTGCGCAGCAGCCCCAGCGAAGTGTCGACCGACAGCCTGTCCGTTGCGCGCCAGTGCAGGCTCGCTTCCAGGCCGTAGTTGCGGCCCTGCGCCGCGTTGTCCGTGTAGAACACGAATGTCAGCGGATCCGTGGGATCGAACTGAAACGAGGTCTGGACCTGTTCGTTACGTCGCTCCATGTAGAAGAGAGTGAGGTCCGCATCCAGGCGCCCTTCCGCCAGCATCGCCTTGAGCCCGGTCTCGAGGTTCCACAGGTATTCCGGCCCGTATTGCCGGCGGTCGGGCGTGATGGCGGCGCCGATGTTGAACCCGCCCGATTTGAAACCGCGCGCGAGGCTCGCGTACCAGCGTCGCGTAGCCGAGAACGCATAGCTCGCCGTCAGGCTCCCGCCGAACATGTCGTCGGTCGGCGTGTAGTGCTCGCCATTCGAGTCCTGGTACTCCGCCTCACGGGTTTCCGCGCGCACTCCGAGCGACATTTCGCACGCGGCAGACAGCGCCCAGTCGAGCTGCCCGTAGAGCGCGTAGTTCATCGACCAGTAGTCGCTCTTCAGGGGATTGAAGGTGACGTCGCTGAGATAGATTCCCTGGTCCAGCTGATCGTTGCTCTCATCGAGACGGCGCACGTAGGCGCCGGCGATCCATGCCAGCGGGCGGTCGGTCGACAGGGCCGGCGACTCGAGGCGCAGGTCCTGCGTAAAGGTGCGGCGATTGCGCACGATGCTGGTGGTGAAGTCGTAAGGCACGCCCCAGAAGGCGTTGTTGCCCCAGTCGCCGTCGAAGCCGTAGTCGATGTCGGAGTCCGCGTAGGCGGTGATGCTCACGACGTCGAAGGCGCTCGCGTGATAGCGCAGGTCCACGGAGCCGCCGCTGGAGCGCTGCGAATCGCTGCCCGGATGATCCGACTGCGTGACGCGCGAATTGTCGATCGCGAAAGCGTCATAGCCGTTATCGAGATCGAGCGCGAGTACGCTGACATCCACCTGCCAGCGGTTGGAGGGCTCGAAGTGCACGCGCGCACGCGCCGTGAGCTCGACACGACCATTGGTGTCATCGCGATGCAGGAACGCGTTGCGACGGAAACCGTCACTTTCGTACTGCTGCACGCCGATGCGGAACGCGCCCGTGTCGGTGCCCGTGATCGGGCCACCGACCACCGCGCCGACGCTCCATGCATCGTCCTGTCCCACCGACGCCTCGGTGGTCGCGTCGAAGTCGCGCTGCGGCTCGCGCGTCTTGATCTTGATGAGTCCACCCAGCGCGTTGGCGCCGTAGCGCGTGCCCTGCGGTCCGCGCAGCACTTCGACCTGGTCGACATCGAACAGCGTCGCCACCATGCCGACCCCGCTGAAGTCGATGTCGTCG
>DATBIF010000357.1:0-6327 GCA_036557045.1 Steroidobacteraceae bacterium | reverse complement strand
CGACGAACACCTTCTGGAAGCGCCGCTCCAGCGCAGCGTCTTTCTCGATGTACTTGCGGTACTCGTCGAGCGTCGTCGCACCGATGCAATGCAGCTCGCCGCGCGCGAGCGCAGGTTTCAGCATGTTGCCGGCGTCCATCGAGCCCTCGGCCTTGCCGGCGCCGACCATCGTATGCAGCTCGTCGATGAACAGGATGATCTGGCCTTCCTGCTTCGCGAGGTCGCTCAGCACGGCCTTCAAGCGCTCCTCGAATTCGCCGCGAAACTTCGCGCCCGCGATCAGCGCGCCCATGTCGAGCGACAGCACGCGCTTGTCGCGCAGACCCTCGGGGACTTCGCCGTTGACGATTCGCTGCGCGAGCCCTTCGACGATCGCGGTCTTGCCGACGCCCGGCTCGCCGATCAATACCGGGTTGTTCTTGGTGCGTCGCGCCAGCACCTGGATGGTGCGGCGGATCTCGTCGTCGCGGCCGATGACCGGGTCGAGCTTGCCGGAGGTGGCGCGCGCGGTCAGGTCGATGGTGTACTTCTCGAGCGCCTGGCGGCTTTCCTCGGCATTCGGGTCCTGCACTTTCTCGTCGCCGCGCAGTTCCTCTATGGCCTTCTCCACTGCGCCACGCACGACGTTCGAATCGCGGAGCGCATTCTTGAGCGTGCCGCGATCCTCGAACGCCGCGAGCACGAAGAGCTCGGAAGCGATGTACTCATCGCCGCGCTGCTGCGCGAGCTTGTCGGTGACGTTGAGAAGACGGCCGAGGTCGTTCGAGACATGCACCTCGCCGCCCGTGCCTTCGACCTTCGGCAGGCGATCGAGCGCGGCCATCAGCTCCGAGCGCAGCTTCGAGACGTTCGCGCCGGCTTTTTCGAGCAACGGGCGCACGCTCCCACCCTCCTGATTGAGGAGGGCGAGCATCAGGTGCGCGGGCTCGATGAACTGGTGGTCGCGGCCCACGGCCATCGACTGGGCCTCGGCCAGTGCCGTTTGAAACCGGGTTGTCAGTTTGTCCATGCGCATGGGAAATGCTCCGAGCGAGCCAGCCCGCACAATGTAGTGCCATGGTCACGGAAATCAATGCGCTGCGCGACCGGCTTCGCCGGGGGCTTAGGGGGTGCTCTCAGCGCCCCGTTCGGATTTGATGACGTTGTTGGCGCGCCAAGGCACAGCGCGAAAGATTCGGTTGGTCGGCCGGTGACGCTTGGTTCGTGTCGGGGTGCTGAGAGGCACCCCCTAAGCCCGACGAAGCCGGTGCGGCGCTAGTGAACGTCCGTGAGCACGATCACTGCAATGCCGATGGCGATGAGCGCGACTTGTTGAGCACCCGCCACAGGATCAGTGCGCCGGTGCAGGCCGGGGATGAGGTCGGCGACGGCGACATACAAGAGCGAGGCCGCGGTGACCGCCAGCGCGTAAGGCAGCACGCCCATGGCGTGACTCAACGCGAAATAGCCGACGACCCCGCCGACGACCGATGTCAGGCTCGTCAGCAGGTTGAGTGCCAGGGCGCGCGCTCGCGACAGGCCCCCGTTGAGAAGAATCGCGAAGTCGCCCACTTCCTGGGGGATTTCGTGCGCGATGACCGCGATGCCGGTGACGATGCCCAGGCGCACATCCGTGAGGAACGCGGCCGCGAGCATCACGCCGTCGAGCGCGTTGTGAATCGCATCTCCTGCCAGGATCAGCATCGCGGACGCATAGTCACGCTGCTGTTGGGAAGGAACGCGTGAGTTCGCGCCGCCGTGCGAAGGCGTCTCATGCGTGTGCCCGGCATGCGAATGCGCAGGCGTATGCGGTTCGCAGTCTTCCTCGTGACAGTGGCGCCACAGCACCAGCTTCTCGAGCACGAAGAACGCGAAGATCCCGGCGATCAGGGACAGCGTCACCAGGTGCAAGTTGGAGAGCCCGGCACTCTGGATTGCATACGGCAGGAGCTTGAGGAGTGCCGCGCCGAGCAGCGCTCCAGTCGCAAAGCTCACCAGGTGCGGCAAGGCTGCCGTGCGCCGCGTGGTGGGAAGCAGCAACACCAACCCGGCAATCGATACGCTCAGCAGACCGCCGAGGACGGTAAAGGTGATGATCCACGCGAGGGTCGACACCGGCGGAATCGTAGCACGCCACCGAAGCCGGTCGCCTTGCGACCGGCGCTCGACGTCATTCGATCCAGATCAGCGAGGCCATGCGTCCGCAGCGGCCGTCACGCCGATAGGAAAAGAAATCGGCGCGCTCCGCATGAGTGCAGCGGCCGCCGCCGAAGACGGCATCGATGCCCGCGCGATTGAGATGCTGACGCGCGAGCCGATACAGGTCGCACATCCATCGACCGCGCGCGTTGGCGCGAAATGCGGTCACGGCCGCCGGATCGATGCGTACGAATGCCTCACGCACCTCGGGGCCCACTTCGAAATGATCCGGTCCGATGGCAGGTCCGAGCCATGCGGCGAGTAACCGCGGCGGTGTGTCGAGCGCCGCGATCGTCGCTTCCAGCACACCCGCAGCAAGGCCCCGCCATCCCGCATGCGCGGCCGCAACCCGCGTACCGTCGGTGCGCGCGAACAGGACCGGCATGCAGTCGGCGGTTTGAATGGCGCAGACGTGCTCGGGCTCCATGGCGACGGCAGCGTCTGCCTCGGGACGCTCGTCGCCCTCCGCGGCGCGAACGACCCGCGCGCCATGCACCTGTTTCAGCCAGTACGGCTCCGCTTCCAGCCCGAGCTGCTCGCGCAGCCGCTTGCGGTTCTCCGCGACGGCATCGACTTCATCGCCCACGTCGGCGCCGAGATTGAGCGTGTCGTAGGGTGCGAGGCTCACACCGCCCCGGCGCAGCGTTGACATGGCGTGAACGCGCGCCGGCACCGGCCAGTCGGGCACGATGAACTCAATGGCACTCATGCGCGGCCTTGCTCCGCCGCGTCCTTGCGCAAAACCGCGAGCAGGCCGCGCAGGTCCGCGGGGAGCGGCGCCTGGAACTCGACGCGCTCTCCGCTTTGCGGG
Source organism: Steroidobacteraceae bacterium (assembly GCA_036557045.1). Lineage (GTDB taxonomy): Bacteria > Pseudomonadota > Gammaproteobacteria > Steroidobacterales > Steroidobacteraceae > DATBVX01. The sequence continues at coordinate 3,338 of DATBIF010000357.1, read as the reverse complement.
TGACGCAGCTTGAGGCGTCCGGCGTGCAATGCCTGGCGGGGAAACTCGCGCAGGGCCTTGACCAGTTCCGCAGTCGCCCCCCGCGGCAACAGCAAGCGGCCGCCGTAGGTGCGGTCGCCCACGAGCGGATGACGCAAGTGCGCGAAGTGAACCCGGATCTGGTGAGTGCGCCCAGTCTCGAGACTCACGCGCACGTGCGTGTGCGCGCGAAAGCGTGCAACCACCCGGTAGTGCGTGATCGCATCGCGGCCATCTTCGCGCACGGCCATGCGCACGCGGTCCGAGCGATGGCGGCCAATGGGCCGATCGACCGTCCCGCCCGCGGTCATGACGCCACTGCAGATCGCCTCGTACTCGCGCTCGACTTCGCGTTGCTGCATCTGCCGGGTGAGCTCGGTGTGAGCAGCCAGGGTGCGCGCCACCGCAAGCAGCCCGGTCGTGTCCTTGTCGAGTCGGTGCAGGATGCCGGCGCGCGGCAGCGCGGCCAGCGCAGGATCGAAGTGCAACAACGCGTTCTGCAGCGTCCGGTCGCGATTGCCGGCGCCCGGGTGCACCACGAGCCCGGCGGGCTTGTTGACGATCAGCAGCTCCCGATCCTCGTGTATGAGATCGAGTTCGATTGCCTGCGGTGCGACTGTGGCATCCGTTGCGATTTCCGCTTCGACCGCCACGCGCTCGCCGCCCGAGACCAGGTCACGAGGTCGCGGCTGCCGCCGATCGATGCTCACTCGTCCCGCCTCGATCCAGCCTTTGAGCCGGGAACGTGAATATTCCGGCAAGAGCAGCGCAAGCGCCTGGTCGAGGCGCATGCCGGCGAGCCGGGACGGGATCTGGAGTTGGTGAGTCTGGAACTTGTCTGCCATTGCGGCCGTCAGAGGATGCGCCCTTTCGGCTATACTTTGCGGCCACTTCAAGGTCGAGGCAACGCGTGACGCTGCTGTCAGTCCGGTCGATCCCCTCCCCGCTGTTCCTGCTCTTCACCACCCTCCTGGCACTCGCCGGGTGCGGTCATACGAGCAAGCAGCTGCAGGGCGACCCGGAGATCGTCTACCAGCGTGGTGCGAAGGCGCTGCGCGAAAACGATTTCGGCAACGCGATCAAGATCTACGAAGCGCTCGACGCGCGCTATCCGTTCAGCGATGCCGCGCGCCAGGGGCGCCTCGACCTGATGTACGCCTACTACAAGGATCACCAGGCCGAGTCGGCCGTCGATGCGGCCGACCAGTTCATCCGCGAGAACCCCGCCCACCCCCGCTGCGACTACGCGAACTACATCAAGGGCCTGGTCTACTTCGAGCGCACGCCCAACTTCCTGGAGCGCTGGCTGAGCGTGGACCTGAGTGAGCGGCCGCCAAGCGATGCACGCAAGTCGTTCGCGGCGTTCCAGACGGTGGTGCAGAGCTATCCACAGAGTGAATACGCGCACGATGCGCGCGTACGGCTGCTGTACCTGCGCAATCGCCTGGCCGATTACGAGATTCACGTCGCCGATTACTACATGCGCCGTGGCGCGTACCTCGCCGCGATCGCGCGCGCCAAGTACGTCATCGAGAATTACGACGGCGCACCGGCCGTCAAGACCGCGCTCGAGATCATGACGAGTGGCTACCGCAAGCTCGGGATGGATGACCTGGCGGAACAGTCAGCGAGCGTCTACCGGGAGAACTTCCCCGAAACGGCAGAGCGCGTCGAAAAGAAGAAGAAGTGGTGGGAAGTCTGGTAGCGAGTCGGATCAGGTCTTCAGGCGATAGCCGCTGGTGATCGGATAGCGCCAGTCCCGTCCAAACGCGCGACTGCTGACGCGAACGCCCGGTGGCGCCTGCCGCCGCTTGTATTCGTTGCGCTTCACCATGTCGAGGACGCGAGTCACCGTCGCACGATCGAAGCCGCGCGCCACGATCTGCTCGACCGACAGGTCTTCCTCGATGAACGCCTCGAGAATCGGATCGAGCACCTCGTACGGCGGGAGTGAATCGCTGTCCTTCTGGTTGGGGCGCAGTTCCGCCGTCGGCGCGCGCGTCAGCACACGCTCGGGGATCACGGCACCCCGCGCGTTGCGATAGCGCGCGAGCCGGTAGACCAGGAGCTTGCTGCAGTCCTTGATGGGCGCAAAACCACCGGCCATGTCACCGTACAGAGTGGCATAACCGACCGCCATCTCACTCTTGTTGCCGGTCGTGAGCAGCATGCGGCCGGTCTTGTTGGAGATCGCCATCAGCAGCACACCGCGACAGCGAGCCTGGATGTTCTCTTCCGTCGCATCGGGCCTCGCGCCAGCGAACTCATCCTTGAGCGCCGCCAGCGTCGCCTCGAACATGCCCTCGATCGAGATCAGGCTGTGCTTGACGCCCTGGTGCCTCGCCTGCTCGGTCGCGTCCTCGATGCTCATCTTCGAGGTGTAGCGCGATGGCATCAGCACCGCCTGCACGCGCTCAGCGCCCAGCGCGTCGACCGCAATCGCAAGCGTGAGCGCCGAGTCGACGCCGCCGGAGAGGCCCATGATCACGCCCGGAAAGCGATGTTTCTCCACGTAGTCGCGCACGCCCAGCACCAGCGCGCTGTAAACACTCGCCTCGTCGCTCTGATAGGGGCTGATCTCGCCGCGCGCCGGCACGAGGCGTCCGCCCTCGCTGCGAAAATCGACAGCGAAAGTGCTCTCGGTGAACGCTGGCGCGCGCGCCACGATCTCGGTCGCCGCGTCCATCACGAACGAGTGACCGTCGAACACCAGCTCGTCCTGCCCGCCGACCAGGTTCGTATACACGAGCGGGCGAGCGACTTCGCGCACACGATCACGCGCGATCGATTCGCGCTCGATCTGCTTGCGCAACTCGTAGGGTGATGCGTTTGCGACGAGAAGCACCTCGGCGCCCGCCTCCGCCGAGGCGCGCACCGGCTCAGGCTCCCAGATGTCCTCGCACACCAGGAGTCCCAGGCGATGCCCGTTGTAATCCACGACCGTCGGCTGCGTGCCGGGCACGAAGTAGCGCTTCTCGTCGAACACCTTGTAGTTCGGCAGGCACTGCTTGCGGTGATTCGCGAGCAGCGCGCCATCACGCACCAGTGCCGCGGAGTTGTAGATCCGCCCTTCCACGTACTCCGGGTAGCCGATGTATGCCGCGATGCCCTGGATCGCCTCGCGCGCGCGCGCGAGCCCCTCGGCGACGCGGCGACGCATGCCGGCGTGAAACAGCAGGTCCTCAGGCGGGTAGCCGGAGAGCGCGAGCTCCGGGAACACGACCAGGTCCGCCCGCTCACGATCGCGGGCGAGCGCGGCGGCCTCGATGATCCGGCGCGCGTTGCTATCGACATCGCCGACGAACAAGTCCAGCTGTGCG
>DATBIF010000356.1:0-3504 GCA_036557045.1 Steroidobacteraceae bacterium | reverse complement strand
CGCGCCCGGTACCTGTTCGCCATCGATCAGCAGGTGCTTTTCGAACAGGTGCCAGCCGCGCGGTCGCACGAGCAGCACGGCGACTGGCGGGTTGAGGCGGTACTGCTTGCCCTCCGGGCTGCGGAAATGAATGACACCGCGCACCGCATCGCGCAGGTTCATCTGTCCGCGGATCAGGTTGTCCCAGCTCGGCGTCAGCGAATCCTCGCAGTCCGCCATGAACACCTTCGCGCCCGAATTGAGCGCGTTGATGACCATCTTGCGTTCGGTGGGTCCGGTGATTTCGACGCGGCGATCGAGCAGGTCGCGTGGAATTTCGCCGACGCGCCAGTCGGACTCGCGGATCGCGCGTGTCTCCGGGAGGAAGTCCGGGATCTCGCCGGCGTCGAGCGCGCGCTGACGCTTCTCGCGCGCGGCGAGCAGTTCGTGCACCCGGCGTGTGAAGCGACGGGCGAGCGCAGCCAGGAAATCGAGTGCCTCGCGCGTCAGGATCGATTCGAAGCCCGCCGGCATCGCGCCGCGGATCTCGCAGCCGGCCACCGCCGGTGCACCCGATGAAGCCAAGGCGTCCTCCAGAACTGCCGCGCGAGCGTTGGGCGTCGGATGTCGGCGGCGTGCGCGCCGCGCGCTCGCAACCTCGCGGCGCGCACTATGATACCGCATGAGCGTCGTCGTCGACGGCGCCGAACGAACGTCGATGCGCTGTCTGCTGCTCAACAAGCCGTTCCATGTCCTGTCGCGCTTCACCGACGCAGCCGGTCGCGAGACGCTGCTGAAATATGTGCAAGAAAGGGCTGTCTACCCGGCCGGGCGGCTCGACTACGACAGCGAAGGCCTGCTCTTTCTGACAGATCACGGCGCCTTGCAGGCGCGCCTGAGCGATCCACGGCATCGATTGCAAAAACGCTACTGGGTGCAGGTCGAAGGTGAACCGAAACTGACAGCGCTGGAACGGCTGCGTCGGGGCGTGCGGCTCGGCGATGGCCTGACGCGTCCGGCGACCGTGCGGCTGATCGAGGAGCCCGCCGGGCTCTGGCCGCGCAACCCCCCGATCCGCCATCGCGCGCGCATCCCGACGAGCTGGCTCGAAATCGGGATCACCGAGGGGCGCAATCGCCAGGTGCGCCGCATGACAGCCGCCGTCGGCTTGCCCACGTTGCGGCTGATCCGCTGCGCCATCGGGCCGTGGCAGCTCGATGGCCTCGGGCCAGGTGAAGTGCGCGTGCTCGATGCCCGGCAAGTGGCCAGCCGGCTCAGCCGTCAGCGTGAAGTCGCCTTGTGACGGGCGATGAGCATCGCGAGCTCGAGAGCCTGCTCATAGTTGAGGCGCGGATCGACAGTTGAGTGATAGGCGCGCTTGAGATCCGCCTCGGTGAGCCCCCGTGCGCCGCCGATGCACTCGGTCACATTTTCGCCCGTGAGTTCGAAGTGCACACCGCCGAGGATCGAGCCCATCGCCTCGTGAATGGAAAACGCGCTCTCGACCTCACTCATGATGTTCTCGAAGCGACGCGTCTTGAAGCCGCCCGCCGTGGTCTCTGTGTTGCCGTGCATCGGATCGCAGATCCAGAGCACCGTCTGCCCGGTGGCGCGCACAGCCTGGATCAACGCTGGCAAGCGCGACTCGATTTCCTTCACGCCGAAACGATGGATGAGCGTGAGGCGTCCCGGCTGATTCTGCGGATTGAGCGTCTCGACCAGCGCCTGCAGCCACTCGGCGTTCATGCCGGAACCGACCTTCACGCCGATCGGGTTGGAGATGCCGCGGAAGAACTCGACGTGCGCACTGTCGACCTGTGCCGTACGCATGCCGATCCACGGCATATGCGTCGACAGGTTGTACCAGCGCTGCTGACGTGGAATGAACCGCGTCTGCGCCTGCTCGTAGAGCAGGTGCAGCCCTTCATGGCTGGTGAAGAACTCCACACGGCTCGCTTCGTGAACCGGCCGGCCGGTCATCGACTCGAAGAAGTCGAGCGAGTTGGCGATCGAATCGACAATGTGCTGGTACGCATCGCGCAGCGGGGAATGATGCAGGAAACTCAGGTTCCAGTATTCCGGATGGTGCAGGTCCGCAAAGCCACCATCGATCAGCGCACGCACGAAGTTCAAGGTGAGCGCCGCGCGCTCGTAACCTCGCAGCAACAGCTGCGGATCAGGCTCGCGGTCCGCCGCCGTGAACGGCGGGCGGTTGACGATGTCGCCCCGATAGCTGGGCAGGGTCACGCCGCCTTTCGTTTCGGTGTCGGCTGAGCGGGGCTTCGCGTACTGGCCCGCCATGCGGCCGATCCGCACGATGGGTTTCTTGAGCCCATGCAGCAGCACCAGACTCATCTGCAGCAGGATCTTGAGTCGCTGCGCGATCCGGTCCGATTCGCACTCCTCGAAGCTCTCGGCGCAGTCACCGCCCTGCAGCACAAACTGCTCGCCGCGCTGTGCTGCGGCGATGTGAGCGCGCAACCCCTCGATCTCCCACGACACCACGATCGGCGGCAGACGGCTCAGGGAGGCGATCACGCTCTCGAGTGCCGCTTGGTCCGAGTACCGCGGCTGTTGCTGGGCTGTTCTTGACTGCCAGCTCGCCGGATGCCACTGGTTGAGCGCGGGCGTGAGGCTCATGCCGGGATCGTACACACCGCCTCATTGCACCGCAAAAACCGGACGGTGCTTTCGGCGGGTCGTTGAGGCAGAATGCGCGCCTTTTTCGCGGTCGCCGCCGCTTTGCTTCAAGCCGACAGCGGGTGGCGCCCGAGCCCTGCACGGAGCGAATCTCATGCATCGAGTTCTCATCCTCGGCGCCGGCAAGATCGGCGCTCTCATCTCCGGTTTGCTTGCCGAATCAGGCTCCTACCGGGTCCACGTCGCCGATCTGAACGGCAAGGCCGCCGAGGCGGTCGTCAAGGCTCATGGCCTGAGCAACCTGCAGTCGCACGCGCTCGATGCCTCGAAGCCGGAAGCGCTGGCGGCGCACCTAAAGGCGCATCCGGTCGACGCCATCATTTCCAGCCTTCCTTACTACTGCAACGTCGCGGTCGCGGGCATCGCGCGGCAGGCGCACCTCCACTACTTCGATCTCACCGAGGACGTCGAGGTGACACGCGCCGTCCGCCACACTGCGGAAGGCGCCGCAACCGCATTCGTTCCGCAGTGCGGGCTGGCACCCGGCTTTATCAGCATCGCCGCCAACGAGCTGATCACTCATTTCGACGAACCGCGGACCGTCAAGCTGCGCGTCGGGGCCTTGCCGCAGCACCCGAACAATGCGCTCAAGTACTCGCTGACCTGGTCGACCGATGGCCTCATCAATGAATACGGCAATCCCTGCCAGGCGATCAGTGACGGTCGGCTCGTGGAGACGGCGCCGCTCGAGGGACTCGAAGAGATCGAGATCGACGGCATGCGCTACGAGGCGTTCAACACCTCCGGTGGCCTCGGCTCGCTCGGCGAGACCTACGGAGCACGCGTCGAGACCATGAACTACAAGACCATCCGCTACCCGGGCCA
>DATBIF010000355.1:0-7289 GCA_036557045.1 Steroidobacteraceae bacterium | reverse complement strand
ACATCCGCAACCCCGAGGTCTACGTCATCGTCACCAATGCGGTGAGCACCTTCAACCAGGTCAAGGTCATCGGGCAGGTGCGTTCGCCACAAGCACTCGCGTACAAAGAAGGCATGACGCTCCTCGATGTGGTACTTGCAGTCGGCGGTCTGACCGACTTCGCAGCGGGCAACCGCAGCAAGCTCCTGCGCAAGGACGAGAACGGCAAGGACCAGGAAATCAAGGTGCGTCTCGACGATCTCGTGCGCAAGGGCAGGTTGAGCGAAAATCGCAACCTGAAGCCAGGGGATGTGCTGATGGTGCCGGAGGCGCGTTTCTGACGGGGACCATACCCCGGGGTTGACGCGACAAAACAATGCATGAGCTGATGGTCAAGGTCCTCGACGAGCTGCGCGGCAGCTGGCGCTTCCGCTGGTGGGCGATCGCGGCGGCGTGGGGCATCTGCATCCTGGGCTGGATCTACGTGGTCGTCCTGCCGGACGTCTACGAAGCGAACGCACGCGTCTACGTGGATACGCAATCGGCGCTGCGCCCCCTGCTCAAGGGCATCGCCGTTGAGCCCAATGTGGAGTCGAACCTGGCAGTCGTGCGCCAGGCAATCCTGAGTCGGCCGAACCTGGTGAAGGTGGCGCACCAGACACGTCTGGACGAGCGTGCGAAGACACCGGAAGCCCTGGCGCGACTCATCGACGGCCTGCGCATGCGCGTCTCGATCGACAGCGATTCACGCGCCCGCTCGACGGCGAGCGACGGGCTGTACCGCATCACGTTCCAGGACACGAGCCGCGACAAGAGCCTCGAAGTGGTCCGGACACTCCTCGAGTCGTTCGTCGAAGATACGCTGGGGAGCAAGCGCACCGGCCAGGAAGACGCGCAGAAATTCCTCAAGGTTCAGATCGCGGACTACGAGAGGCAGCTCACCGAAGCGGAGCAGCGCCTGTCGGATTTCAAGAAGAAGAACATCGGCACCATGCCCAGCGACGGCAGCGACTACTTCACCCGCCTGCACACCGAAATGGCCGCGCTCGCGGACAAGCGCCAGACGCTAGCGCTCGCGGAATCGCGTTACCAGGAGCTGCAGCGTCAGCTGAGCGGCGAGGAGCCTTTTATTTTCGGGTTCGATGAGGGCGGCGGCTCGCAAGCGGGCGACAGCGGTTCCTCCGACATCACGTACCGGATTCGCGACCTGGAGAAGCGGCTCGAAGAGCTGCTGCTGCGTTACACCGACAAGCACCCGGAAGTCATTGCGGTCCGGCAGACGATCGAGGAGCTCAAGGCGCGCCAGGCCGAGGAGCTGGAGCGCGTGAAGAAGACCAACCGCGTCCCCGGGAACCTGTCGAAGTCGTTGAACGCGAACCCTGTGTTCCAGAGCATCGAGATCGAGGCCAAGCACACCGAGGTGCAGATTGCCGAGCTGCGCCAGGACGTCGCGCAACGACAGGCGCGCGTGAGCGAGCTGCAGCGTCTCGTCAACACAGTGCCCGATACCGAGGCCGAGCTGAAGAGGCTCAACCGCGACTACAACGTGATCAACGCCAACTACCAGGCGCTGCTGCAGCGACTCGAGACGGCGAAGCTGTCCGAGGAGGCCGACAAGACGGGCGTGGTCAAGTTCAAGATCATCGATCCACCTTCGGTACCGTTCGCGCCCGTGGCGCCGAAGCGCAATGTGCTGTTTTTCGCGGTACTCGTCGTCGCCATCGGCAGCGCCGCTGCCCTGGCATACCTGTTGAACCTGCTGCGGCCGGTGTTCCACGACCTGCGCTTGCTCGCCGAGGTGACGAGCCTGCCGGTGCTGGGCGCCGTGAGCCGGACCTGGATCCGGCGCAACCAGACGCGAAACCGCCTCGAGCTGCTCAAGCTCTCAGGCTGCATGGCGCTGTTGCTGGCGGCCTTTGGCGTGCTGACCATGTGGCAGAGCGTCGGCACGCGCCTGGCGCAACATATCGTGGGCGGGTGAGGTAACAGCGGTGAGCATCGTCGAGAAGGCCCTGCGAAAGTTCCAGGCGGATCGGCAGACGCTCCGCACCCAGCGATCCGAGGGGCAGCATCTGCCGCCGGTCGTCGGACAGGTGGTCGAGCGCGCGGAGCCACCAGTGTCGCCGCCGCGCGCTGCCGAACACCCGATACCGATTGCCCGCCCGCAGAAGGTCGTTCACATCGACCGCGATCTGTTGCGCCGCGCCGGGCTTCTGCCACCCGAGTCGCAGGAGCACGAGCTCGCCGATCAATATCGCGTCATCAAGCGGCCGCTGATCCAGCATGCTTTTGAGCGCCACTCGCAAGCGAGCAACGCGGGCCCGCCGCAGCTCATCATGATGGCCAGCGCCCTGCCGGGCGACGGCAAGACATTCACCTGCATCAACCTCTCGCTCAGCATGTCTCTGGAAAAGGACTACTCGGTGCTGCTGGTCGATGCGGATGTCGCCAAGCCGCACATCAGCCGGGTATTTGGCGTGGAGAACGAGCCCGGCCTGCTCGATGTGGTCACCGATCCGAGCCTGCCGATCGAGTCGGTGATCCTGCCCACCGACGTGCCGCGGCTGCAGATCATCCCCGCGGGGCGTCGCTCGGAAACCGCGACGGAACTTCTCGCCAGCCGACGCCATCGCGAGATCGTCAATCGTCTCGCTGAGCTCAACCCGCGCGGCCTGGTGCTGTTCGACTCGCCGCCGATCCTGCTCACCAGCGAAGCGCGCACCCTCGCGGGGCTCGTCGGGCAGATCGTCGTGGTGGTGCGCGCCGGCGTGACACCGCAGCAGGCGCTCAAGGACACGATTGCGATTCTCGGGCCGGATCGGCACATCAGCCTGGTGCTCAACCAGGCGGAGATCGGCGGTCCCATGAGCTACTACTATGGCGGCTCACGCTACGGTTACGCGCATCCGCCGGCCGACGATTCCAACGCTGCGCGCTGAGCGTGTGCGGGCTGGCGCGCACTCGATCGGGAACTCACATGAAAAACAAGAAGAGAAATCGGCGGGTTCACGGCTCGATCGCCCTGGCAGGGACCGCTGCCGTCCTGTACGGCGTGGCCTGCAGCGCTGAGCCGCAGACCTTCGACTGGTCGATCCTGGCCGGGGCCGAGCGCTCGGACAATGTAAAACGCAGCAGCGAAGACGAGGAGTCGCAGACCACCGCGATTGCCGGCGCGCAGCTGCGGATTCTGTCCGACCGCCCGCGTCTGCATACCGATGTCAACCTCGACGCCGAGTACCGCAACTACCTCGACAATGCTTTCGACGACGAGATCCTGGGCGGCCTCGACGGCACCCTGATCTTCGGTTTCGTGCCGGAGCGCTTCACCTGGATCGTGCAGGACAACTTCGGCCAGGTGTCCAACGATCCGCGCGAGGTCGACACGCCCGACAATCGCCAGAACCTCAATTACTTCACGACCGGGCCTGACTTCATCTTCCGCTTTGGCGAGCGCACCCGGCTGACCCTGCAGGGTCGCTGGTCCGATGTGTACTACCAGGACAGCGAGAGCGACAACGAACGCTACACCGGGCTGATCTCGCTCGAGCGCGACATCTCCGAACTCCTCTCTCTTTCCTTCCGCGGCTCGGCGTCGCGGGTCGAGTACGACGATTCGCCGCCCAACAGCGACTATGACGAGCAGGAGGTCTACCTGACTCTCGACGCACACGGTACACGCACGATCGCGAGTGCCGCGCTCGGCTATACCGAGTTGCATGATTTCGGCACGACCGCCGACGAGCTGCTGGCGCGCTTCACGGTCACGCGCCAGATCGGCGCTCGCTCCAGCCTTTCGCTGCAGGCAGGCCGGGAATTCTCCGATACGGCCGACATCTTTCGTCTCGATCAGGGTGCAGGCGGCGTGCGGCTCGACGGCAGCGGGGCGGCGCTGTCGAACGATCCGTTCAAGTCCGACTATGTGTACCTGACGTGGCAGACGCGCAACGAGCGCACCACCTGGAAGCTAACCGGCAACTGGCGCAAGGAAGCGCACGAACAGCAGAGCGAGCTCGACCGGCGCTCGGTGGGTGCGTACGGCGATGTCGAACGCCGCATTTCGCCGCGCGCGACGCTGCAGCTCGAGGCAACCTACTGGCAGAACGATGTCACCGGCTCCGATACGCGGCTGGACGAGTGGTCGGCGGGCGGCATCTTCAGTTACCAGGTGGGCCGGAACTTCTCGTTGCAGGCCCGCCTCACGCACTACACCGGCAGCGGCACCGGCGACGAGCACGACTACGATGAAAATCGGCTCTATCTCGGAGTCATCTACCACGGACGCCCATAGCCTTTCCGCATGAGTGACCAGCGAACGGACATCGTCAACGCGCTCACCATCGACGTCGAGGACTACTACCACGTTACGGCGCTGGCTTCGGTGGTCGATCGCGCGCGGTGGGAGAAGTACGAGTCAAGAGTCGAGAAGAGCACGGGGCGACTCCTCGATATCCTCGGCGCGCACGGGGTGCAGGCGACTTTCTTCGTGCTCGGCTGGGTGGCGGAACGCGTGCCGGCGCTGGTGCGTCAGCTCCATGCGGCGGGCCACGAGATCGCCTGCCACGGGTATTCACACCAGCTCGTCTACCGGCAGAGCCCCGAGACGTTTCTGCAGGAGACGCGTCGATCCAAGTCCTGCCTCGAGGATCTCATCGGCGCGCGCGTGCGCGGATATCGCGCCGCGAGCTATTCGATCACGCGCGAGTCACTCTGGGCGCTCGAAATCCTCGAGCAGTTGGGGTTCGAGTACGACTCGAGCGTCTTCCCGGTCCGCCACGACCTGTACGGCATGCCGGGTACGTCACGCACGCCGTACCGGGTGGCAAACGGGGCGTTGCTGGAAATACCCTTGACGACGGTGCAGTTCGCCGGTGCGCAGCTTCCCTGTGCCGGCGGAGGCTACTTCCGCTTGCTGCCTTACGGCGTGTTTCGCTGGTGCCTGCGGCGCGTGAACCGTGAGGGCCTGCCGGCCGTGTTCTACATGCACCCCTGGGAGATCGACCCCGACCAGCCACGTCTCGCCGCGGGCTGGCGCTCGCGTTTTCGGCACTATCTCAACCTGAGCCGCACCGAAGGGCGACTGCGCACGCTGCTCGCGGACTTTCGCTGGGACCGGATGGATCGCGTCTTCCTGACGGCGGATGCCGAGCGCAGCGACCGCGCCGCGCACGTGCTCGCCTCCGAGGGTGCGCACTGATGACGCCCGTGTCGAGCTTGCAGCGAGCATCGGCGGCGCACACGGCCAGCCTCGTGGTCGGCGAACTCGCCGACGGCGATGCAGCGCGCTGGGATCGGTATGTCGACTCGGCCGCGGGCGCATCGCTCTACCACGAACACGCCTGGCGTAGCGTGGTACGCGAGGTCTTCGGCCACGACACGATTTACCTGGTCGCAGAAGAGCGCGGCAACGGAATCGTCGGAGTCCTGCCGTTGGTGCGACTCAACAGCCGCCTGTTCGGCGACTTCCTGGTCTCGCTGCCGTTCTTCAATCGTGGGGGCGTGGTCGCTGAATCCCCCGGCGCCGCGCAGGAGTTGATCGCCGCGGCCACCGAGCGGGCGCGCGACCTGGGCGTTGCGCACATGGAGCTGCGCCACGTCGCCGACGTGTGCCCGGAATGGCCGCAGCGCGTCGACAAGGTCGCGATGGTTCTCGCGCTGCCCGAGTCGGCCGAGGCGCTGCACCAGCAGCTGCCATCGAAGCTCAGGTCGCAGATCAAGCGGCCGCTGCGCGAGGGCGCAGCTTGCGTGTCGGGCGGGCGCGAGCTGCTCGATGACTTCTACCTGGTGTTCGCCCGTAACATGCGCGATCTCGGGACGCCCGTATATCCGAAGCGCTTTTTCGCCGCGATCCTCGACCGCTTCGCGCGTGCACGCCTGCTGGTCGTGCGGCTCGCGAATGTGCCGGTGGCGGCCGGTATGGTCATCGGTCACCGGGATACGCTCGAGATTCCGTGGGCATCCTCGCTGCGCTCGGCGAATGCAATCGGCGTCAACATGTTGCTGTACTGGGAGGCGCTGAGCTACGCCTGCGGCCAGGGATACCGGTGGTTCGACTTCGGGCGCTCGACGCCCGACAGCGGCACCTATCGATTCAAGCGGCAATGGGGGGCGCAGCCGTTGCAGCTCTACTGGCACTACTGGATGCGGGATCGAAAGGAGCCGCCGCGGCTCAACCCGTCGAACCCGCGCTATCGGCTCGCGGTGGCGGCCTGGCAGCGCCTGCCATTGCCGATCGCCAATGCACTTGGGCCGCTCATCGTCCGGAATCTTCCGTAGGACGCAGCTCGACCATGTGCGGCATCATCGGCGTGGCGCGGCATTCGGAGGCTCCGGCCACTTCTGCGGAGGTGCTGCGGCGCATGGCGTCCGCGATCCGGCACCGCGGGCCTGATGACGAAGGATTCTACAGCGGCGAGGGCGTCGCGCTCGGCATGCGCAGGCTCTCGATCATCGATCTCGCCGGCGGTCATCAACCGCTTGCCAACGAGGACGAGACGCTCTGGCTGGTCTGCAACGGCGAGATCTACAACTTTCGCGAACTGCGCGCCGGCCTGCAGAAACGTGGACACTCCTTTCGCACCGGCAGCGACGTGGAAGTCCTGCTGCACCTGTACGAGGAGTCGGGCGAGCACTTCCTGGAATCGGTCTCCGGGATGTTCGCGCTTGCGCTGTGGGATGTGCGCCGGCGGCGCCTGGTCATGGCGCGCGATCGCCTCGGCATCAAGCCGCTCTACTACAGCCTGCGCGACGGTCGCCTGGCGTTCGCCTCGGAGGTCAAGGCGCTCCTCGAGCTCCCCTTCATCCAGGCCGACATCGATCCCGAGGTCCTGAGCGAATACCTGTCGCTGGGCTACGCGGTGGCGCCGCGCACCCTGTTTCGCGGCATTCGCAAGCTCCCGCCAGCCACCATGCTCATCTGGGATCGTGACGGAGCGAGGACGCGCGAGTACTGGAGCATTCCGCGCCAGGTGCGTGACGATCTCGACGAGGACGGCTGGGCAGAGCTCATCCGCAGCGAGCTCAAGCGCGCCGTGACCGAGCACATGGTGAGCGACGTGCCGATCGGCGCCTTCCTGTCCGGGGGCATCGACTCGAGCGCCGTGGTTGCGTTCATGGCTGCCGCGCACGGCCAGCCCGTGAATACCTATTCCATCGGCTACGCCGGCGGCGGGGCGGCGCAGTACTACGACGAGCTCGCCTATGCCCGCCAGGTGGCGCAGCGCTTCGCGACCCATCACACCGAGATCCCGGTGGCGCCGGACGTGACCGCGTTGCTGCCGAAGCTGCTGTGGCACGTGGAGGAGCCGATCTCG
>DATBIF010000354.1:0-13147 GCA_036557045.1 Steroidobacteraceae bacterium | reverse complement strand
ACCAGGCGCCGCGTCGTCGATTTCAAGAACTGCATCATCGCGACCGGATCAGAGTCCGCGCGCCTGTCAGGCTTGCCAGATGAACCGCGCATCATCGATTCCACCGGCGCGCTCGAATTGCCCGAGAAGGTGAAGCGTCTGCTGGTGGTGGGCGGCGGCATCATCGGTCTCGAGATGGCCTGCGTATACGACGCGCTGGGCGCCAAGGTGACCGTCGTTGAGCTCACCGACGGCCTGATGCCCGGTTGTGATCGTGATCTGGTGCGCCCGCTGGAGAAGCGCATTCGCAGCCGCTACGAGCAGATCCTGCTGGGAACGCGGGTCTCGAAAATCGAGCCCCTGCGCAACGGCCTGCGGGTCAGCTTCACCGGCGACAAGGCGCCCGAGCCGCACCTGTATGACCGCGTGCTGGTTGCGATAGGTCGCGTGCCGAACGGCCGCAACCTCGGCGCCGAGCGCGCCGGCGTCAACGTGGACGACCGCGGCTTCATCCGCGTGGATGCCCAGCAGCGCACCAACGTCGCGAACATCTTCGCGATCGGCGACGTGGTGGGCCCGCCAATGCTGGCGCACAAGGCCTCGCACGAGGGCAAGGTGGCCGCCGAGGTGGCCGCCGGTCAGAAGCGACGCTTCGAGGCGCGCGCCATTCCCTCGGTCGCATACACCGATCCGGAAATCGCATGGGTGGGACTCACCGAAATCGAGGCGAAGCAGAAGGGCATCGAGTACGGCAGGGGCATGTTCCCCTGGATGGCGAGCGGGCGATCCCTGGCGCTCAATCGTGACGATGGATTCACCAAGATCCTGTTCGACAAGAGCTCGCACCGCGTGCTGGGCGCCGGCATCGTCGGCACCAACGCGGGCGAGCTGATCTCCGAGGTCGCGCTGGCGATCGAAATGGGTTGCGATGCGGCCGATATCGGCCTCACGATTCATCCTCATCCGACGCTCTCGGAGACCATCGCGTTTGCGGCCGAGGCGTACGAGGGCACGTTGACCGACCTGTACCTGCCCAGGAAATAGGAGCCCGATGTGGACAAGCGCCTGCTCGATATCCTGGTCTGCCCGGTCACCAAGGCGCCGCTCTTCTACAACGAAGAGACGCAGGAACTGATCTGCAAGGCGAGCCGGCTGGCGTACCCGATCCGGGACGGCATCCCGGTGATGCTCGAAGAAGAGGCGCGAGCGCTCTCTTCCGACGATCCGCTGCTGCAACGCTGAAATGTTCCGCGTCGTCATTCCCGCGCGGTATGCCTCGACGCGACTGCCGGGCAAGCCACTGCGCACGCTCGCGGGTCGTCCCATGCTGCAGCACGTATACGAGCGCGCGGCGCGCAGCGGCGCACAGGAAGTGTGGATCGCGACCGACGATGCGCGCATCGAGAGCGCCTGCCAGAAGTTTGGCGCGCGCGTCATGATGACCGATGTGGCGCATCGCAGCGGTACCGACCGGATCGCCGAGGTGGCGCGCAACCTGCGCTGGCCGGACGACGACATCGTCGTGAACGTGCAGGGGGACGAACCGCTGATACCGCCCGCGATCGTGAGGCAGGTTGCAGAGCTGCTCGAACGCTCGAAGTGGGCGGGCATTGCGACGCTCGCGACACCCATCGAGTCGCTCGACGAGTTTCGCGACGTCAATGTCGTCAAGGTCGTCGCCACGCAGGAGGGACGTGCCCTCTACTTCAGTCGTGCGCCGATTCCGTGGCCACGCGATGCTGCCGGACAGAGCATCACGAGCCCGGCGCAGTACCAAGGCGCGCGTCGGCACCTGGGGCTGTATGCATACCGGGTGAGAGTGCTGGCACAGGTCGCCGCGCTCGCGCCGACCGTGCTCGAGGAACGCGAGAAGCTCGAGCAATTGCGCGCACTGGAGCACGGCATCCAGATCGCGGTGGCAACCGCGAGCGAGCCACCGGGTCGCGGTGTCGACACGGAGACTGACCTCGCGGCTGTGGCTCACCTGCTGGCGACCTGAGCGCACCATGGCCGCGACCAGAATCCTGTTCGTGTGTCTTGGCAACATCTGCCGCAGCCCGACTGCCGAGGCGGTACTGCGCGAGCTCGTCAGGCGTGAGGCGCCCGATCTCGCGCTGGAGATCGATTCGGCGGGCATCGGCGACTGGCACATCGGCGAGCCGCCGGACGAGCGTGCGCTCGCGGCGGCGCGGCGCCGTGGCCTCGACATGAGCCGGCTGCGCGCGCGCCAGATCGCGAGCGAAGACTTCGCGCGCTTCGATTTCATCCTCGCGATGGACCGCGCCAACCTGGCCGATCTGCGGCGACGCGCGCCCTCGCAATACCGGGAGCGCGTGCAGCTGTTCCTGGAGTTTGCGCCCGAGCTCGAAGTGGATGAGGTCCCGGATCCCTACTACGGCGGCGAAGCCGGTTTCGAAGAAGTGCTGGATCTCGCTGAGCAGGCCGCGCGCGGCCTGCTCAGCTATCTCCGCAAGGCACGCTAGGCAACTCTGAGCCGCGCAGAGTTGCCCTGGACATTTCAGTCGTCGCGCCCAGGCCCGTGAGCCGGGTTGTCCGAAGGCGAGGACGACCACACGACGTACTTCGGCGCCCCGCCTGAATGCGTCGGCTCGATGCCGGTGGCGGCCTGCGGTGCAGGTCGCTCCACCGCTTCACGCGGCGGCCGATTGTCTTCAGCGCTGCTGCGTGGCGCTTCGCCGCGATCCTGGGCTGCTATGAAAGGCAAATCGGCGGTCTGTCCCGAATCGCTGCGCCCGGGTCGATCCTCGGCGCCCGCGTAGTTGTTCTGTGGTTCAGCGCGGGGCTGGACGCTTTCGCCCCCAGCGTTTGCGCTCGAGCCTTCGCGAGTCTCGCCGCGATCGCGGCCACCGCGCCGACGACGTCCACGCCGTCCGCGACCACCTCGTTCGCCACGCTCACCGCGTTCGCCGCGGTCCGGGCGATCAACGCGCGGCGGTTTGTCGGCGCGCGCAGTCTCCGGGCGCTGTTCGGTGGCATGGCGTTCGTGTACTGGTTGAGCCTCACCGGCAGCGCTTGCGACGGGAGCGGGAGTCGGCTTCGCATCCCGTCGCGGATGTGAGTCAGGCCGGCGATGACCCGACTCGCTGCGCCGATGGCTCTGTCCGCCACGGTGCTCGTGACGCGTATCGCGATCGCGTCCCCCGCGCCGGCCCTCACGGTGCCGGTGGTCGCGCCGCTCGTCGCGATGCTCTCGATGATGCCGCGATGGCGTCGGGCGCTCGGGCACCGGTGCCGCGCCGCCGCCGAAGAGCCAGCGCCACAGGCGCACGAAGATGCCGGGCCGCTGCGGTACCGGCTCGCCCGTCCAGAGATTTGGCGGCGGGGTTGTCGATACCGGCGCCGGAACCGTGGGCAATACCGTGGGCACCGCCGGAGCTTCGGTCGTCGGTTTCTTGTCGCGGGCGAGGGCCGAGTCAGGCAGCAGCTCCTGTTGTTCGACCATCTGGTAGCTGATCACGGAATTCTCGGCGAGCTGCGTTTCATCATCGCGCACGCGCCGGATCGAATAATTGGGCGTCTGCAGGTTCTCGTTCGGGATCACCACCACGTTGACGCTGCTGCGCTCGCTGATGGTGTTGAGCCATTCACGCTTCTCGTTCATCAGGTAGGTCGCGACGTCGACGGGAACCTGCACGATGATGCGAGCCGAGCGCTCTTTGCGCGCTTCCTCGCCGATCAGGCGCAGGATCGCGAGCGCGAGCGACTCGACGCTGCGGATCGTGCCCATGCCGGTGCAGCGCGGGCAGGCGATATGCGTCGATTCGCCGAGGCTCGGTCGCAGGCGCTGACGCGACATCTCGAGGAGCCCGAAGCGCGAGAGTCTGCCGATCTGGATACGCGCCTTGTCCTGCTTCACCGCGCTGCGCAGACGGTCCTCGACGTCACGTTGATTCTTCTGCGACTCCATGTCGATGAAGTCGATGACGATCAGGCCGCCGATGTCACGCAGCCGCAGCTGGCGCGCGATTTCCTCCGCGGCCTCGAGGTTCGTGTTGCACGCCGTCGTCTCGATGTCGCCGCCGCGCGTCGAGCGCGCCGAGTTGATGTCGATCGACACCAGCGCCTCGGTGTGATCGATGACCAGGCTCCCGCCCGAGGGCAGCGTCACCTTGTGCGAGTACGCCGACTCGATCTGGCTCTCGATCTGGAAACGCGTGAACAGCGGCACTTCGTCCTGGTAGAGCTTCAGCTTGCGCTGGTACTCGGGCGGCATGAAGCGCTGCATGTATTCCTGCGCCTTGGTGAAAGCGCCAGGATCGTCGATGAGAATTTCGCCGATGTCGTCGGACAGGTAGTCGCGCAGCGAGCGCGTCACCGCATCGCCCTCCTGATAGATCAGGAACGGCGCGGAGCGGGTCTTGGACGCTGAATCGATCTGTTCCCAGGCGCTGCGCAGGTTGTTCAAGTCCCACTGCAGCTCTTCGCTGGAACGTCCGACGCCCGCGGTGCGCACGATCGCGCCCATGCCGTCCGGGATCTGCAGATCCTGCATCGCCTCACGCAACTGGTCGCGCTCCTCGCCTTCGATGCGCCGCGAGACACCACCGGCGCGGGGGTTGTTCGGCATCAGCACCAGGAAGCGACCGGCGAGGCTGATGAACGTGGTGAGAGCGGCCCCCTTGTTGCCGCGCTCCTCCTTCTCGACCTGGACGACCAGCTCCTGGCCTTCCTGCAGGAGCTCCTTGATGTTCATCCGGCCGCCCGCCTGGCCGTCATTGCGGAAATATTCGCGGGAGACTTCCTTCAGCGGGAGGAATCCGTGGCGCAGGGCGCCGTAGTCGACGAACGCCGCCTCGAGACTCGGCTCGACGCGCGTGATGCGACCCTTGTAGACGTTGGCTTTCTTCTGTTCCCGGGAGGGAATCTCAATCGACAGATCGTAAAGTTTCTGGCCGTCGACCAGGGCGACGCGCAACTCCTCTGCCTGAGTTGCGTTGACAAGCATTCTCTTCATTGGCCCCTGCTGGAGTGTGATGAGGGGCCCCGGAGCGGAGAGCTGGCGATGCCGGTGTGCGGTGGAGGGGTAGTACGACTGTAGTCATCTTTTGAGGAACAGCGGCGAGTGCCCCGCACTCGCAAACGCTCATCAATCCCGCCTGTGCATTCATTGGCGCCGTCCGGCTTGGCCGGCTGCGCCTGGTGGCACGCCTGAAACTCTTGGCTTTGCCGAGCGCGTTCCGCGCTCTGCTCTCAGGACCCAAGCGATGGCCCGGTTACCCGGGACCAACTAACATGCGGCGCGAAAAGCGCATCGCCTTCGCACCACTGATTCGGCTCGCGCATCTGACCTTGGAGGGCGTTCCTTCTGGGGTCGAGCTGCGAGGTCGGCGCGCACTATAGCAACGCAATGTCGTCAAATCAATGTGTTACGTGAGAGTTCGCGCTTGAGCGACGCCCACGATCCGCAGCCGCAGGCCATGCGCTCCCAGGTCCGTCTGATCGAGATCGCCGGGGACGATGCCGGCCAGCGCGTCGACAACTACCTCATGCGGGAGCTCAAGTCGGTTCCGCGCAGCCGCGTCTACCGGATCCTGAGGCGTGGCGAGGTGCGCGTGAACGGCAAGCGGGTCAAACCTGAATACCGCCTCGCCGCCGGGGATCGGTTGCGCGTTCCACCCGTGCGCATCGATTCGGAACCGGCAACGCGCAGGATCTCGCACAGCGTGATCGAGACGGTGCGCCAGGCAATCGTCCACGAGGATCGTGAGCTCCTGGTCATCAACAAGCCTGCAGGCCTCGCCGTGCACGGCGGGAGCGGGCTCGACTTCGGTGTGATCGAAGCCCTGCGCGCCGATCGTCCCGATGAGTCACTCGAGCTCGTGCATCGCCTGGATCGCGAAACCAGCGGCTTGCTGCTGGTGGCGAGACGACGCTCGAGCCTGCGAGCCCTGCATGCGCTGATGCGCGAAGGCCGCGTCGAGAAGCGCTATCTCGCCCTGGTTGCCGGCCAGTGGTCCCACGGCAAGGCGACGATCGATGTGCCGCTCAAGACGCGACAGCTCCAGGGCGGCGAGCGCATCGTCCGTGCCCAGGCTGGGGGCAAGGACGCGGTGAGCCTGTTCGCCCCGGTCGAGTTCTATGGCAAACGCGCCACGCTGGTCGAAGTCGATCTCAAGACCGGGCGCACGCACCAGATTCGCGTCCACGCGCTGCACGCCGGCCATCCGGTGGCGGGCGATGAGAAATATGGCGATCGCGCCTTCAACCAGGAGATGCGCGAGCTCGGACTACGGAGAATGTTTCTGCACGCGACGGCCGTATCGTTCACGTGGCCGGGGACGGATCGCGAGTTCAGCCTGAGCGTGCCGCTCGATCAGGATCTCAAGGAGGTCCTCGACCGGTTGACTACGGCACGTTCAGGCCCGCACGGCGCAGCGCGCCGGCGAGCCAGATGAGCGGCAATCCAACGAGCGCCGTCGGGTCGCGAGACTCGATGCTTTCGAAGAGCGAGATCCCCAGTCCCTCCGACTTGAAACCGCCTGCGCAATCGTACGGACGCTCGACCTCGACATAGCGCGCGATCTCGGTCGCACTCAGCGTCCGAAACTTCACGCGCGTCTCATCGAGATGCTCGTCGCGCCGTTCTCCACGGCCACTCACGACGCACACCGCGGTCAGGAAGCTCAGCGTCTGGCCGCTGGCCAGTCGCAGTTGCTCGACACTCCTGGCCGCAGAGCCCGGCTTGCCAACGATCTCGCGATCGCGAACCGCAACCTGGTCGGCCCCGATGACCCAGGCATCCTGATGGCGGCTGGCGACATGAGCGGCCTTCTCGCGGGCGAGCCGTACCACCAGGTCACGCGCGCTCTCCCCCGGAAGCGGGGTCTCGTCGATGTTGGCGGCGTCGATTTCGAACCCAATGCGGAGCCGGGCGAGGAGTTCCCGCCGGTAGGCAGACGAAGAGGCGAGCACGAGATGGGCCGTCATCGCTTTAGTTCTGCAAAAACAATGGTTTGCAGCAGAGAAATCTTTGACAGGGAAGGACCTCATCACTATGATACCGCGCCCATGTCGCCGGACCCGGGGCAACAGCACGAGGTCGCAGCGCTCGCCGCGAGCAACGCGGTGATCGAGAGCGAAGTCGCGCTGGCAGACCTGGATCGCATCCGCCCGCTCCTCAGGCGTGATGCCGGTACGGCTCGCGGGCAATTCCGCTTCCACCGGGAGAATGCGGCGCCGGTCGCCGAAGGGCACGTGAGTGCAACGCTGACGCTGACGTGTCAGCGCTGCCTCGGCGAAATGACGCTGCCGGTCGAGGCCGACAGCAGGCTGGCGTTCGTCGAGGGCGCCGGCGCTGAAGCGGGGCAATCGCGCGAGCCCGTGATCACGACGGACGGCCAGGTATCGCTGGCGACGCTGATCGAAGAGGAACTGTTACTGGCGCTGCCGCTGGCACCGAGGCACGCTGATACGGACCGTTGCCATGCGAGTGCCGAGTTGCACGAGGACGAACCGCGGCAGAGACCTTTCGCCGGGTTGCGCGAGCTGATGAAAGATTGAGTTGACTGGAGATTCCAATGGCTGTTCAAAAAAGCAGAAAGACACCCTCGAAGCGCGGCATGCATCGCTCGCACGATGCGCTGCGCCGTCCGGCATTGTCGGTGGATCCGCAGTCGGGCGAGACGCACTTGCGCCATCGCATCACGCCGGATGGCTACTACCGGGGCAAGAAGGTCATCGACGTCCCGGGCGATCAGGAACAGAACTGATCGCGCCCCTCCTGCAGCCCTGACGATCCACTGACGCCTCCCGCGTTGCTTGGCAGCCGCGGCCACAATCGCAGTTGACGCGATGAGCGGCGACCGCGGCGCGCCCGTGTGCGTGCCGGCGGCGGTCGAACTCGCGCGCGAGCGCGACGATCTGCGCCTCGTGCTGGTGGGCGCGCCCGAAGTGATCGAGCCGCTGTTGCGCGAGCTCAAGGCCGGCGGCGAGCCCGGCATCGACCTGGCGCCGGCCTCCGAGATCGTCGGCATGAACGAGGCGCCGCGCGAGGCTCTGCGACGCAAGAAGGATTCTTCCCTGCGCCGCGCGATCGATCTCGTCAAGGAAGGGCGTGCCCAGGCCTGCGTCAGCGCGGGGAACACGGGCGCGCTCATGGCGACTGCGCACTTCGTGCTGCGTTCGATCCCCGGAATCGATCGCCCGGCGATCATGTCGGCCGTGCCTGCCGTTGGCGGTCACACGCACATGCTGGATCTTGGCGCCAATACGTCGTGCACGCCGGAGCAACTGTGCCAGTTCGGCCTGATGGGCTCGATCGTGGCCGCGGACCTGCACGCGCTCGAACGGCCGCGCATCGGGTTGCTCAACATCGGTGAGGAAGACATCAAGGGTCACGCGCTCGTGCAGGAGGCGCATCGCCTGCTGTCGGCCACCACGCTCAATTACGTCGGATTCGTCGAGGGCGATGACATCTTCACCGGCGAGGTCGATGTGGTCGTCACCGACGGCTTTACCGGCAACGTCGCCCTCAAGACCATGGAGGGGCTGGCGCGGATGATCGGCAGCGCGACCCGCGAGGAATTCTCGCGCGGCGCCGTACGCAAGGTCATGGCCGCGGCGGCCTGGCCGGCGCTGCAAGCGCTCAGGACACGGCTCGATCCGCGTCGCTACAATGGCGCGAGCATGGTTGGCCTGAACGGTATCGTCATCAAGAGTCACGGCAGCGCCGATCAGTTCGCGTTCCGGCATGCGATTCTCACGGCGGCGACCGAAGTGGAGCGCGATGTGCCGGCGCAGATCGCGGCCGAGCTCGCGAGGCAGAGCCATTGATCTACTCAAGAATTGCAGGCACCGGTCGCTACCTTCCCGAGAAGGTGCTCACGAACTTCGACCTGGAAAAGATCGTCGACACCACCGACGAGTGGATTCGCACCCGTACCGGCATCGAGCGCCGGCATATTGCCGCCCCCGACGAGACCACGGTGGACATGGCGGAACAGGCCGCCCGCGCCGCGATCCAGGCGGCGGGCATTGCGCCGGAAGACATCGACTTCATTGCCTTCGGCACCACCACGCCGGATCTCGTGTTTCCGAATTGCGGAGTGCTGTTACAAGCGCGGCTCGGCATCCGCGGCTGCGCCGCGTTCAGCGTCGAGGCCGCATGCACCGGATTCATCTACGCGCTGTCGATTGCCGACAAGTACGTGCGCTGCGGAGAGTCGAAATGCGCGCTCGTGATCGGTGCGGACATGCTGTCGCGCATCGTCAACTGGAAAGATCGGCAGACGTGCGTGCTGTTCGCGGACGGCGCAGGTGCGGTGGTGCTCAGGCCATCGAGCGAGCCCGGCATCATCTCCACGCATATCCACGCCGACGGCTTCTACCAGGACCTGCTCAATTATCCGGGCGGCGTGTCCAAGGGCTGGCCGGAAGGACCCCCGGGCTCGTTCGGCGTGCGGATGAAGGGCAACGAGGTGTTCAAGGTCGCCGTGAACACGCTGGGGCGCATCGTCGAAGAGGCGCTCGAAGCGAACAAGCTGGACAAGTCCGCCGTCGATTGGCTCGTGCCTCACCAGGCCAACATGCGGATCATCCAGGCAACGGCCAGGAAGCTCGACCTGCCGATGGAGCGCGTCATCGTCACGGTGCAGGACCATGGCAACACGTCGGCAGGCTCTGTTCCGCTCGCGCTCGACGTAGGCGTCCGCGACGGACGCATCAAGCGTGGTGATCTGCTCTTGCTGGAGGCTTTTGGCGGCGGCTTTACGTGGGGCGCCGCAATGATTCGCTACTGAAGATGGTCCGTTACTGATCGGTCTTGCGGACGCGGCTCAGCCACACGAAATATGGGTCCCAGCCTCGCGGCGGCGGCTGCGAAGCGGCTTCACGCCGTGGGCGATGTACACGCTCGTTCCACACCTGGAACGGGTCCCAGCCTTCGCGGCGCTCAAGCGAATCCTGCGGCGGAGATTCCGTCGACAGAGGGATCGTGTTCATGGAGCCAAGTGTTGTTATTCGAGGGCAGCCACTCTAGGTCACGGGAATGCACGACGGCGTGAGACCCATCACAATCCTGGCCTAGAATGGCTCTGATGGACCGAATCCGCTCAAGCACCGCCTCGGTTGCCGCAACCCTCCTGGCCGCCTCTGGTGCAGTGCACGCAGAGATGTTCCAGGTGCCTCCGGCCGGTGTCGACGTCGTCGGGCTGGGGGAAAACACCGTCGCGCAGTTCGAGGACACACTGCCCGATATTGCCCGCCGTTATGGACTGGGTTTTGAGGAGATCGCGCTCGCCAATCCGGGCACGGACCCGTGGCTCCCGGGGGAAGGCAAGGCGATCACCCTCCCGACGCAGCACATCCTGCCGCCCGGCCCGCGCCAGGGGATCGTCATCAATCTCGCCGACCACCGGCTCTATTACTTCCCGCACAAGGCCGCTAACGAGCCGGCGGAGCTCGTCACCCACCCGATCAGCGTCGGCCAGATGGACTGGCGCACGCCGCTCGGCGTCACGCAGATCGTGGCCAAGGTCAGGAAACCGACCTGGTATCCGCCCGCATCAATTCGCAAGCAGCACGAGGAGGATGGCGATCCGATCCCGGCAGCTATTCCTCCCGGTCCGGACAATCCGCTCGGTGACTACGCGATGCGGCTCGGTATTCCCGGCGGCGCGTACATGATCCATGGCACCAACAAGCCAGTCGGTGTCGGGCTGCAGGTGACGCACGGCTGCATCCGCATGTATCCGGAAGACATCGAGTCGCTGTTCCGCATGGTCAAGGTGGGCACCCCGGTCCGCATCATCAATCAACCGGTGAAGACCGGATGGATCAAGGGCGTGCTGTATCTCGAAGTGCATCCGCCGCTCGAGAACAGCGGTGCGAAGGCTATCGATCTCACCGAGCTGACTCGCGTCCTGGTCGCGGCCACGCACGATCGGCCGGTTCGCATCAACTGGCCGATAGCCGAGCGAACGCTGCTCGAAGCGCGCGGCATGCCGGTTGCGATTTCGCTCCCTCAGGTGGGCGTCGACGCGCGCGCGACCAACGCGTCCGAGTCTGACTAGCGCTTACCCGCGGAGCCCACGCAAAAAAAAGCGCCGCGGGCCGTTGAGCTCCGCGGCGCCGTCTTCCGACCGGCAGGTCGATTACTTCGACATCGACTTCTTGAACATGCGGTCGATCTTCTCGTTGGTCGCATCACAGCACGACTGACTCGCCTGCGCTGCCGACAACGCCTGGTTCGCAGTGCTCTGCGCACCGTTCGCGGCTGACTGAGCCGCCGAAGCCGCGCTGGAAGCGGAGTTCGCCGCGTCCTTCGCCGACGTCGCATCTGCGCCGACCTTGGCCACTTGCGACTTCAACTCGTCGATCTGCGCCTGGATTGGCTTGAGGTCTGTGCATGCAGACATCAAACCAAGACACAGTACGGCAGCAGAAGCCTTCAGCATCATTGCACTCTTCATGGTAGTCCCCTTTTCGTTCGTGAGATTCTCGGGTAGCCCGAAGTCCAACACTTCAGCTCAAACCACGGGCCGAAGCCCACGCGCGAGCCGAACCGGAACGGCGCATAAATGAACAGATTTGCGCGCCGGATGCAATAGCACTCGCGCCCTTGTCGGCCTAGAGCGACAACTCTTGACTTGGCGCGCAAGTTCTACAACGCAACGCATGACATGCAATCTGCATTCGCGGTGCTCGCGGCTGCGCGTGACACACAGGATCGCGCACGTGCTGCGCGCAACTCGACGAGCCACTGCATGTGATCCCTGTTCGCGATTCGCACCAACCTCCGAGGCCGGCCAGAGCTGAGTTCGCTCGCGCGCAATGTGTGCTCACTTGGTGCGGCAAAGCAATCGTCACTTGGGACGAGAGCGCCACCGGCAAGGCACAGGAGCGGCCACCGGGAATGGCCGGTCGAGGCTGGAATTTGCGCATTGCGCACAACTGTATATACTTACAGCCATCCCAAGAGCAGTGCAATTCGCATGTCCGACCTCACGCCACGGCAAACGCAGATTCTGCGGCTGATCCAGGACCGGATCGCCGACAACGGCATGCCTCCGACACGCGCCGAGATCGCGCGCGAGCTGGGCTTCAAGTCCGCCAACGCTGCGGAAGAGCATCTGCGCGCACTGCAGCGCAAAGGAGTGATCGCTCTGATCCCGGGCGCCTCGCGCGGTATCCAGCTCAAGGACACGATGCGCGAGCAACTGGGGTTGCCGTTGATCGGACGCGTCGCCGCCGGTCGCCCGATCCTCGCGGAGGAGCACATCGAGAGCCGCTTCCAGATCGACCCGCAGTTGTTCCAGCCGCGTCCGCACTACTTGCTCAAGGTGAGCGGCATGAGCATGCGCGATGCCGGGATCTTCGACGGCGACCTGGTCGCGGTACACCGCACCTCCGAAGTCCGCAACCGGCAGATCGTGGTGGCGCGCCTCGAGAACGAAGTCACCGTCAAGCGTTATCGCCAGGAAGGCTCGATCGTGTGGTTGCTGCCCGAGAACTCGGACTTCGAGCCCATCCGGGTGGATCTGAAAGCACAGCCCATGATCATCGAAGGCATCGTGGTCGGTATCGTCCGTCGCGTCGACGGCAGCGTGCGCGGAATCGGACGCGGCGAGCGCCGCGCCGGCTAGCTTTCGGCTTCAGCCTGGCGTTCTCCTGCCGAGGTTGCGCAATCGTTCGAGATAGCGTTCCTCGTCGGGGACGGTGCCCGAACGCTGCGCCTCCCAGAGGATCTCACCCAGCACTTCGAGCATGCGGTGTTCGGCCTCATGCGCCGAGCCGTATCGCGCTGCGAGTGCCGCGTGAACCTCACGCAGTCCCTCGGGCCGATTGGTGCTGAGCTGTTCACGCACCGCCAAATGCAGACCCAGGTGGAGAAAGGGGTTCAGCGCACCCGCTTCCGGCAGGTACCCGGCTTCGGTCGCGGCCTCGCTCGCTTCCAGCAGGGCATGGTATTCGGGATGCTCCGCGACCAGCGTCGCGATCTGCGCCTCGAGCGGCTCGAGACGCTCACCGTTGCGAAACTTCCGCCATGCCTCGACGTAGACGCGTCTCAGTTCAGCGCGACTTTGCTGGTGAAAGAATGGCATCGGGGCACTCGAGGATGCGCAGGCGCCGCCGTCACCTGCGCGCACGCGTGCGTGACACGGGCTTGGTCTTCTGATCGTATTCACACAAGTCGACGATCACGCATTCC
>DATBIF010000353.1:0-2354 GCA_036557045.1 Steroidobacteraceae bacterium | reverse complement strand
GAAGTGCTGGTTGATCAGCGCATCCATCTGCTCGCGGGTCATGGGCATGGCCTCCTGGCGCAGGCGAAGATTCGTGAGACGTGAGTATCACGAAGCGCCTGGCGGTTGTCAAGAGACCTGTGTATCATGATGAGATGAAAGTCTCAGGACGAGCGCAGCAGAAGATGCGCACCCGCACCGCGCTGGTCGACGCCGCCCGCACGTTGATGCGCGCGGGCGCTGCGCCGACGGTCGCCGAGGCCGCCGAGGCGGCCCGGGTATCGCGCGCCACCGCCTATCGCTACTTCCCGACCCACGAGTCGCTGCTGGTCGAGATCTCCAACATCACGCCGTCGACCGAGCCGGTCGAATCGCTGCTGGAGAACCTGGCCGAGCCGAGCGTCGAGGCGCGCCTGCTCGCGCTGGTCGACGGCTTCGGTCCGATCGTGTGCGCGGAGGAGGTGCCGATGCGGACGGCGCTGCGCACCTACCTGGATACCTGGCTCAAGGCGCACGCGCGCGGTGACAGCACCGTTGCCGTGCGGGAAGGGCGGCGCATGCGCTGGCTCGACAAGGTGCTCGAGCCGGCGCGCCGGAGCCTCACCGGGACGCAGTACCGCCGCGTGCGAGCCGCATTGGCGTTGACATTGAGTATCGACGCCATGGTGGTGATGAAGGATGTCTGTCGCATCGAGAACGACAAGGAAGCCCTTGCCGTCCTGAGATGGGCCGCGATGGCGTTGCTGCGAGCCGGCCTCGCGGAAGCCAAGGGATCGAAAACGATCGCGTCGGATCCACTGCCGACCAGCGCACGGATGCGGCGTGGACGTCGAAACGCTCGATCGCGAAATTGGTCGGGGTGAGAGGATTTGAACCTCCGACATCTTGCTCCCAAAGCAAGCGCGCTACCAGGCTGCGCTACACCCCGCAGCTGATCATTATGCCACCGCCGCGATACGCGACCAAACGCGTCGCAAGCGCGTGAAACCGCGCACGCTGCGCGTCTGACTCGGCACGCACAGCCTTCTCCAAGCGAATTCGGGTCGCGAACGCACACGCATTCGTGCGCGCATCGCGTCAGTGAATCGCAAGCACTGCGACGGTGTTCCGACAGTCGCGCGACAGCGCCGCGAAGGTCGCGCGCAAGCTGTGTGCAAGTGTGTCGCATTTTGTCAACGTGTTTCGGTCGAGCGCGTGCACACCGCACGATAACGCTTGCTCGCACGCCGCTGCTGCGCGCACGTTTGACACGCAATGCGCGACGCTTTCGCGCTGCGATCACAACACGCCGCCGCGCCGGCACGCACGGCACCGCCGGCATCGATGGAGGTTTCTCATGATCTCGAGAAAGCTGATCTCGCTTGCCGTGATGCCGCCTGCGCCGCGCCCGGGCTTGCGCGCGCCGACATGGAGAGCGACTTGCGCGCGCAGATCGAAGCGCTGCAGAAGCAGCTCGATGCCGTCAAGTCGCAGCTGGACCGCGTCAGCGCCGACGTGCAGAAGCAGAAGGAAGCGCAGCCGGCAGCCGGACCGAGCCAGGCGCCGTTCATCGAGCGCAAACCCGGCGAGGCGCTGACGTTCATGGTGCCCGGCGGGGGCGAGGTCACCTTGTACGGGCTGTTCGACGTCTCCTTCGACTACACGACGAAGGAACTGAAGAGCGACTATGGCGAGAACGGCGGCGTGCCCGTGGGCAAGACGGGCTGGCAACCGGCCATCGCCACCAACCTGTCGCGAATCGGCGTCAAGGGCATGCACCCGCTGCAACCCGACCTCGATTTCATCTGGCAGCTCGAGGCCGGCATCGACATTTCCGCCACGCCGGGGACGAAGCAAAGCACGTCGAACCAGAGCGACGTCGTGACCGGTGCGCTGTTCTCGCGCAACACCTTCCTCGGCTTCGCCGGCAACGACTGGGGCGCCGTGATGATCGGCAAGTCGGAAACCCCGTACAAGACCTCGACCGACCGTCTCAATCCGTTCTCCGGAATGCTCGGCGACTACCGCGTGATCCTCGGCAACACCGGCGGCGACAACGCGTCGAGTTCGGCCTTCGCGCCTCGCACGCGCTGTGGTACGAGTCACCGACCTGGAGCGGATTCTCGTTCAAGGCCATGTACTCTCCGGGCCAGAACCGCGACGACACGAGCAGCATCGTGCCTGCGTCCGAGCCGGATTGCGCGGGCGGCAACATCCCCGGCAGCGGCGCGACGCCGCCGCAGTGCAACGACGGCTCGTTCGGCGACCTCTGGAGCATCAGTGCGGCGTACACGAGCGGTTCGCTCTACCTGACAACCGCCTACGAGGTGCACAAGAACGTCAATCGCACGAGCGACCTCGACAACCAGGACCCGCGCGACGTGGCGGACGAGAAG
>DATBIF010000352.1:0-3419 GCA_036557045.1 Steroidobacteraceae bacterium | reverse complement strand
GACTTCCGGGCACCTGCAGAGTCTGGGAAGCCGGTCCATCGGACGGAGCGCCTTCATCGCCACCCTGAAACAGCATTGCAAGCCCCTGCAACCAAGGCGCTGGGAATAGTGGAATCAGCAGCTTAGACCCCATCCAGGGCGTCTCCAGAGACAGACCGGTCGACCCCTGTACAGACACAGGTGCGCCGGTATAATCGCGCCCTCTTTTTTAAAGGCTTCCGGAGGCACTGATGCCTGCGAAACGCGCGCCGGCAAGGACGAAGGCGAAGAAAACTGCATCCCGCAAGGCGGCTCCCGCAAGGCCGAGCGCACCGCTCAAGGCCAAGGCCCGCATCAAGGCGCACGCCGCCGGGCGCTCAGCGCCGGCGAAAAAAGCCGCGCCGGCGAGGAAGCCCGTCACCGCCACGCCCGCACGCGCGCATGCTCCTGCGACCCGTCCGGCAACCACCGCCTCGCATCGTCCCGCCGTAGACCTGAAGCCCAATCGCCTGCGTCCCGCGACGGCATCGGGGTTCGAGCCTCTGCCCCGGATCGTGCAGCCCCTGCCGACGGACGGCGAAGACAACGACATCGGCGATACCAGTCTGCTGGCCGGACCGCGCAATGTGCAGCCGTACATCGCCAAGCGCGGCGAGCAGTACATGAGCAAGGAGCAGCTCGATCACTTCCGCAACATTCTCCTCACCTGGAAGCGTGACCTGATGGAGGAAGTGGACCGCACCGTGCTGCACATGAAGGACGAGGCGGCCAATTTCCCGGATCCCAACGATCGCGCCACGCAGGAATCGGAGTTCAGCCTCGAGCTGCGCACTCGCGATCGCGAGCGCAAGCTGATCCGCAAGATCGAGGAAGCGCTGATGCGCATCGAGGACGGCTCGTACGGTTACTGCCTCGAGACCGGTGAGGAAATCGGCATCAAGCGTCTCGAAGCGCGTCCGGTGGCGACGCTCTGCGTGGAAGCGCAGGAACGTCGCGAACGTCGTGAGCGCCAGTACGGCGACCGGGACGATCGCTACCGCTGAGCACGCCCGTCCTGGTTACTGCGGCCGGTTTGCGCCCTCCCCGACCGGCCCGCTCCATCTCGGCTCGCTGCTCGCTGCCGCGGGCAGCTATCTGCAAGCCCGTGCCTGCGGTGGCCGTTGGCTGCTGAGAATCGAGGACCTCGACACGCCGCGCGTGCTCGCAGGCGCCGGCGACGCGATCCTGCGGACGCTCGAGCAATTCGGATTCGAATGGGACGGCGCCGTGATCCGGCAGGGTGAGCGCCTGCCGCTCTATCAGGCGGCACTCGAAACCCTCGACAGGAAAGGCCTGGTATTCGCCTGCTGCTGCAGTCGCAAGGAGCTGGCAGCCCTGCAGCCGGCGGCGCTCGAAGAAGACTCGTTCTATCCAGGCACCTGCCGCAACGGCGCACGGCACACGGACCGTCCGCTGGCGCTGCGCTTCCGCGTCGCCGATGTGACCGTCGAGTTCGACGATCTCCTGCAGGGGCGCTGCACGCAAAATGTCGCCGACAGCATCGGTGATTTCATCATCCGCCGGCGAGACGGCCTGTTCGCCTATCAGCTGGCGGTGGTGGTCGACGATGACGCACAGGGGATCACCGAAGTAGTGCGCGGGTGCGATCTGCTGAGCAATACGCCGCGCCAGATGCTGCTGCAGGATGCGCTCGGCCTGACGCGACCCGCCTATATGCACCTGCCGCTGCTCACGGAAGCGGACGGCCGCAAGCTCTCCAAGTCGCGCCGCGCGGTGACGCTCGCGGATCAGCAGCCGGCTGCTTCATTGTGGCGCGTGCTGCAATGGTTGCGACAGCAACCGCCCGACGAACTGATGCGCGGCCCGGTCCGCGACCTGTGGTCGTGGGCGATCCGGGCGTGGAATCCCATGGTGCTGCGAAACACGCGAGAAATACCTCTGGACGCAGTCCAGCAGTCCGCCTGACACCGAGCGAACAGATTTGGGTCCGCGGCGCGGATGGATTATCGTAGGCACCTAAAACGTGCGCCGCCTGCCCGGGCGGTCAAGAGCCGATGCAACGGTCTCATCGCCCGGACTCTCGCCCGGGAGTACATGCGATGAGCGAACCGCGAGTCATCAAGAAGTATCCGAACCGGCGTCTCTACGACACCGTGGAGAGCCGCTACATCACGCTGGCGGATATCCGGCGCCTGGTTCTCGAGAAGATCGACTTCGTGGTGATCGACAAGAAGTCGCAGGAGGACATCACCCGCAGCATCCTGTTGCAGGTCATCGCCGAACAGGAGCACCAGGGCGAGCCGCTGATGAGCCAGGACTTCCTGTCGCAGGTGATCCGCTCCTACGGCGGAGCGATGCAGGGCTTCGTCGGCAGCTACCTGGAGCAGAGCCTGAAACTCTTCGTGACGCAGCAACAACAGGTACGCGACCGTGTGAAGAGCATGGTGGGCGTCGATCCGGTCGAAACCGTGGCCAACCTTGCGCAGAAGAACTACGCGCGCTGGAAGTCGGTGCAGGACGATATCTTCAAGGCTCTGATGAACGCGACCAGCAGAAGTCGCGCGGAAGCGGAAGAGAGCGACGGCGCCGAGCACAAGCAGCCGCCCGCAGCGTGATCGTCACGAGGATCAGTTGACGTTGCGCATGCTGAGGCGGATGCGGCCCTGCCGGTCCACTTCCAGCACCTTGACCTTGATGACGTCGCCTTCCTTCAGCTTGTCGCTCACGCGCTCGACGCGCTCGTCCGAGATCTGCGAGATGTGCACGAGACCGTCCTTGCCCGGCAGTATCGTCACGAACGCGCCGAAATCCATCAGCCGCGCCACCTTGCCCTCGTAGATCTGGCCGACTTCGACGTCGGCCGTGATCAGGGCGATGCGCCTTTGCGCCTCGCGTCCCGAAGTGCCGTCGACCGAGGCGATGCGGACGGTGCCGTCGTTCTCGATATCGATCGTGGTGCCGGTTTCCTCCGTGATCCCGCGGATGACCGCGCCGCCCTTGCCGATAACTTCGCGGATCTTTTCCGGGTCGATCTTCATGGTGATGATGGTCGGCGCCCACTCGGACATGTTGGCGCGCGGCGCGCTGAGCACCGCGTTCATCTTGTCCAGGATGTGCAGCCGTGCTTCGCGCGCCTGGGCCAGCGCCACCTGCATGATCTCACGCGTGATGCCGTTGATCTTGATGTCCATCTGCAGCGCCGTGACACCGTCCTTCGTGCCCGCCACCTTGAAGTCCATGTCACCCAGGTGATCCTCGTCACCGAGGATGTCGGTCAGCACCTGGAAACGATCGCCCTCCTTCACCAGGCCCATCGCGACGCCCGCGACCGGCGCCTTGATCGGCACACCCGCGTCCATCAGCGCCAGGCTCGATCCGCACACGCTCGCCATCGAGCTCGAACCGTTGGATTCGAGAATCTCGGAAACGACCCGGATCAC
>DATBIF010000351.1:0-3241 GCA_036557045.1 Steroidobacteraceae bacterium | reverse complement strand
AGCCGGTCGAGGCGGCCGAGGTCGACGGCGCCAGCGCGCTGCAGCTCTTCTGGTATGTCGTGCTGCCCTTCATCCGGCCGGCGATCGTGGTGGCGGCGCTGTTCCGCCTGATCGACAGCATCAAGGCCTTTCCGCTGATCTATGTCCTCACCAGCGGCGGACCGGGGACGGCGACACAGGTCACCAACTACTACGCGTTCACCCAGGCGTTCAACTACGCCTACTGGGGTTACGCCAGCGCGATCGCCGTCATGCTGACGGCCGGCGTATTCATCCTGAGCTGGCTGATCAGCAGCCTCGGCGCACGGTCCTCGGCGCATGAGTGAGCAAGCCTCGCTCGTGTCGCTGCCGCGCCAGACCGGCCGTGCGTCGTCGCGAAAGCGCACCGGCCGGCTGCTCGCCAACGTCGCGCTCGGGCTCGTGCTCGTCTTCGTGCTGTTCCCGATCGTGTGGCTCGTGCAGATGTCGCTTCGCCCCGACGAGGACATCCTCGGCTATCAGCTCCTCTTCACGCCCACGCTGGCGCACTACGCCTCGCTCAACGAAAGCAAGTTCCTGCATTCCTTCCTCAACAGCGTCGTCGCGAGCTGCCTGTCGACCGCGGTCGCGCTGATCGTCGGCACGCCCGCCGCCTATGTCCTGTCGCGCTGGCGCTTCCGCGCGCGCCGCAGGATCGCGATGTGGGTCCTGTCCACGCGCATGGCGCCGCAGATCACCTTCACCATACCGTTCTTCCTCTTCTTCCGGCTCGTCGGCCTCAGCGACACCGTCTGGGGGCTCGCGCTGATCTACCTCACCTTCAACCTCGCGCTGGTGATCTGGATGATGCGCTCGTTCTTCGATGCCGTGCCGAGGGCGCTCGAGGAAGCGGCGTGGCTCGACGGCTGCGGCGTGTGGAACGCCTTCCTGCGCATCACCTTGCCCCTCACCGCGCCCGGCCTCGCCGCCGTCGCGGTGCTGTGCTTCATCTTCTCGTGGAACGATTTCTTCTATGCGCTGATCCTGACGCGCACCAATGCCATGACGGCGCCGGTCGCGATCATCAACTTCATGCAGTACGAGGGATGGGAATGGGGCAAGATGGCCGCGGGCGGCACGGTGGTGATGCTGCCCGTCGTCATCTTCACGGTGCTGGTCCGCAAATGGCTGGTGAGCGGCCTGATCGCGGGCAGCGTCAAAGATTGAAGCGAACAAGCACCCCGAACCGCGGTCAGCGCGATGCCGGCGGCGCGACGCGCGCGTCGTGCTGCCCGCTGCGCTGCAGCGCATCGGCAACGAAGCCTCCGGCCTTGAGCTCTTCCAGCATGTCCTGCAGGTAAGCCAGGGCCGCCGCGCGGCCTTTCGGTACTCCGATCGCCTGCTCGATGGTCATGAATCTGCCGTCCATGACGCGAAGGTGCGCCCGGTCCTTCGCGAACCGCTGCAGCGGGGACTTCACGCCTGCGACCGCCTCGAGCCCCTCGCGCAGGAATAACTCGATCGCCTCGGCGCCTGTCGGCGCACGCACGATCTGCGCCTGCTTCAGGGTGCGCGTGAGAAAGAGGTCGTACGCGCTCCCGGCGCCCACGGCGACGCGAACGCCGCTTCGATCGACCTGCTCGATCGCACGAAGCCGCGATTCCTGGCGCACCATGTACGTCCCCTCGATGATGACGTAAGGGGCGGTGAAGTCGATCTCGCGTGCGCGGTTCGGGTCGATCGCCAGGAACGCGACGTCCCATGCCTCCTCGGCCAGCGCAGCGAATACCTTGCCGGCGGCGTCGAAGGCGACGAACCGCAGCGCGATGCCGACGCGCAGCGACACCTCGCGTGCAATGTCCGCCGACACGCCGCGCGGCTCACCGGTGTCCTCATCCTTCTGCGCGAGCACCGGATTGCCGTAGTTGATCGCGGCGCGGATCGATCCGGTCGGCGCCAGTTGCTTCACCAGCTCGCTGGGCGGCCCGTTGCTCATGCAGACGATCGCGCGTTTCAGGTCGCCTTGCCGCGACCCGCGTCCGCTGCGCGTTGTTGCAGCAGCGACACGAGCTCGGGAACGACCTTGTCGGGGCCCGCCTGTTCCACCGCGTCCGCGAAGGTTCCAAGGACGGCGCTCGCAATGGCATGCACCGCGCCGGCGTCGTCGGCCATGGTGTTGTAGTAGCCGAGGTCCTTTTGCGCGTTGCTCATGGCGAAGCGCAGAGCGCTCGGATCGTTCGACAGCAGGTAGGGCTTGAGGCGCTCCAGCGCAACGCCCCCACCACCGCCCTTGGCGAGCACGTCGACGAACACGTCGGGTGCGATGCCCGCGCTCAACGCACACGCCGCGGCTTCCGATACGAGCGCAATCGTGCCGAGCGAGACGTAATTGTGCAAGAGCTTCATGCGATGTCCCGCGGCCACCGGTCCCACGTGCGCGATGTTCTCCGCGAAGCAGCGCAGCACGGGCAGGCATTGCTCGAAAAGACTGCGATCTCCACCGACCAGCAGATTCAGTCGACCTTCGGCCGCTTCCTTCGGCGTGCGCGTCATCGGTGCGTCCAGGAACCGACCGCCGGCCCTGTGCACGGCCTGCGCGACCTTTTCGGTCGATGTGGGAACCGCGGTGGAGCAGTCGATGACGATGCCGCCCGGCCGCAGGCCTTCGAGTGCGCCGTTCGCGCCGAGCAGCACCGCTTCAACTTGCGGCGTGCCGGTGACGCACAGGATCACGATGTCGGAGCGTGCCGCGACTTCGCTCGCCGCCGCATGCGTCGTCGCGCCGCCTGCGACCAGTTTGTCCAGCGGCTGGTTGCCCGGGTGCTCGAGCAAGCTCAGGCGATGTCCGTGCTTCTGGAGGTTCGTGGCGATGCCCTGGCCCATGAGGCCGATGCCGATCATGCCGATGTTCATGGCTCGAATGGTCGCGTGGGGCCTGCAATCGTACCGCGTCCCGGACCGTCGGTCCGCGGCGTCAGGCGTGAAGACGATACCCGTAGGTGCCACCGCCGCCCGTCCTACAGATATCCAAACGCCTTCATCAGGGCAGCCGCTTCGCCCCGCTCGAACTCCGCCGCCACCTCGGGTGGCAGGTCCTTCTTCCAACGGCCTCGGCCATCGAATATCGGCTGGTTCACCTGCCAGTTGCGATAGCTTTCGTGCTCGCGCTCGACGCCACTGGTCCGCCGGACCTCCTTCTCGCCGTACCACAGGTGCGGCTGCTCGTGGTAGCTCAGCATCGATTCGTGGTACTCGATCTCCAGGAATGCACAGATCCCCGCAA
>DATBIF010000350.1:0-6238 GCA_036557045.1 Steroidobacteraceae bacterium | reverse complement strand
GGGTGGAGTGACGTCCACGGGCGTCGACGATGCGGTGGCCGGCTTCGGTGTGGCCGTGGACAGGGTGATGGCCTGTCCCGTATCGGCTGGCAGATCGATTGCGATCTCCGGAGCCGGCACGGAATCGATGTGTACGGGCTGAAACGTGGGCGGAGGCGGCGGCGGTTCACGCGGCTCGACCTGTGGCTCGTCGATGAGTTCCGCAAATACCGGGCCACCGACGAACTGGAGCGCGGAGCGCTCCAGTCCATTGCGCAGCACGTACAGCATGAACGCGTGCACCAGGATCACGAGGGATATCGCGATGACCGAGCGCGGTCCGATCGCCGGCTGTGCGTAACTCATATGACCTCCCTGCGGGCACGACCCGGGATAACACGTTATGCTGCGAACGGCACTGAACGCATTCAGACGTGCTGAGGCTGCGTTAACCGCTGCTGATGACGGGCGACTCAGCGGTGCGGTCCGCATGCAATTCGATGCAGCCGAGGCCGGAAGCGTTTACGCGGGCGAACAGGAGCCAGGTTGTAAAAAAGGGCATGCATGCGTGGGAACCCATCGCTGGCCACGGAGATAGACATGGACAGAGAGTTACGGGCGTTCTTGATGATGCTTGCCGTCTCGCTCGGCGCGGCGCCGGCGGGAGCCCAGGACACGGCGACGTCGTTCGCCACACTCGACAAGGACAAGGATGGGATGATCAGCGTGACTGAAGCGAGCGCGGACAGGCAGATCGCGGCGAAATTTGCCGCCGCCGACAAGGATCAGGATGGCTTCCTGAGCCGCGCCGAGTTCGACGCCATCGTCAAGCGCTGAGCGGCCCACAGGTCGTGCAGCCAGTTCGCACACCACCGCTGCCGGATGCTGCAGCGGGATGGGCATTGTTCCTCGATATCGACGGAACATTGCTGGAAATCGCGCCTACCCCCGAAACCGTGATCGTCCCCGCAGGCCTGCGGGAGCTGCTCGTGCGGCTGTACGACCTCGCTCACGGTGCATTGGCACTGATCAGCGGCCGCTCGCTGGTGCAGCTCGATCGGATGCTCGCGCCTCTCAAGGTGCCCATGGCAGGCGTGCATGGATTCGAGCGCCGTGGTGCCGACGGCACGGCGCACCATGAAAGCGGCAGCGCCTTTCCGGCGGGCGCGCGCGAACGCCTCACGCGTGTCGTGCGGGAGCATCCGCAGCTCTTGCTCGAAGACAAGGGACCAGCGCTGGCGCTGCACTATCGCCTGGCTCCGGATCTGCAACGGATTGCGCGACATGCGGCCGACGAAGCCTTGCAGCTCGCGGGAAGGAACTATGTGCTGCTGGACGGCAAGATGGTGATAGAGCTCAAGCCCGCGGCGGCGACCAAGTCAGGCGCCATCGAGGCCTTCTTGCGCGAGCCGCCTTTCGTGGGCCGGGTGCCGATCTTCATCGGCGACGACCGCACCGACGAAGCCGGGTTCGAGTGCGTCAATCGTCACGGCGGTTTGTCGATCCAGGTGGGCGCGACGCCGATACGCGGAGCGACCTACTGCCTCGCCGACGTCGCCGCCGTGCGCGCCTGGCTCGAGGCGCTCGCGCGGCAGGCCGAGGGAGTGCGGCGATGAGCCGGCAGAACCTGAACCTCGCCGTGATCGGCAATTGCCAGATCTCCGCGCTCATCGATGCCGGCGGACGCATCGTCTGGGCCTGCCTGCCGCGCCACGATGGCGATCCGATGTTCTGTTCCCTGCTCGGAGGCGAGATCGACGACGGCTATTGCGACGTCGAGCTCACCAGCATGGCGTCGAGCGAACAGCGCTACCAGCGCAACACCGCCATCGTCGAGACCTTGCTGCACGACGCGACGGGCGGGGCGCTGCGTATCACTGATTTCTGTCCGCGTCATCGCCGCTTCAGCCGCATGTACCGGCCCATGACGATGATTCGCATCATCGAGCCGATCGCGGGGCGCCCGGTGATCCGCGTGCGTCTGCGTCCGCGCCAGAACTATGGTGCCTCGCGACCGCGCGTCACCGTGGGCAGCAACCACGTACGCTTCGAAGGCAACGAGCTCACGCTGCGTGTGACGACGGATGTGTCGCTCACCA
Organism: Steroidobacteraceae bacterium; assembly: GCA_036557045.1. Lineage (GTDB taxonomy): Bacteria > Pseudomonadota > Gammaproteobacteria > Steroidobacterales > Steroidobacteraceae > DATBVX01. The sequence continues at coordinate 4,160 of DATBIF010000350.1, read as the reverse complement.
GCATTCTCGAGGAACGCCCGTTCGTGCTTTCCAGCCGGATCGCGCTGGTGCTCGGTCCCGACGAAACCCTGGCGGAAGGGCCCGGCACGTTCGCACTCACCATGCTCGATGCGACGCAGCGCTACTGGCTCGACTGGGTGCGCACGCTCGCAGTGCCGTTCGAATGGCAGGAGGCGGTGATTCGCGCCGCCATCACGCTGAAGCTCTGCAGCTTCGAAGACACGGGCGCCGTCATCGCCGCCGTGACGACGTCGATTCCAGAGTCCGCGAGCAGCGGGCGCAACTGGGATTACCGGTTCTGCTGGCTGCGGGACAGCTACTTCACCGTCCAGGCGCTCAATCGCCTCGGCGCCACGCGCACGATGGAAGCCTACCTGCGTTACATCGTGAACATCATCGAATCGGCGCAGGGCGGCGTGCTGCAGCCACTCTATGGAATCTCCGGAGAAGCGCAGCTCGAGGAGCGCATCGTCGAAACGCTCCCGGGCTATCGTTCGATGGGCCCGGTACGCGTAGGCAACCTCGCCTATCAGCAGGTACAGCACGACGTGTACGGCGCGGTGATCCTCGCCTCGACCCAGGCGTTCTTCGACCAGAGGCTCGAAGTCCCCGGCGGACGGCCACTGTTCGAGACCCTCGAGCGTCTCGGCGAACAGGCGCTGCTCCTGTATGACAAGCCGGACTCGGGGCTATGGGAATACCGCGGCCGCACACGCGTGCATACGTTTTCGGCGGCGATGTGCTGGGCCGCCTGCGATCGTCTGGCACGGATCAGCACCGTCCTCGGCCTCGCCGATCGGGCGGCCCACTGGCGCGAGCGCGCCAATGAGATGCACGCGCGCATCCTGCAGCTGGGCTGGGATACGCGTCAGCAGAGCTTCACCGAGAGCTTCGGCCATCCGCCGCTGGACGCGAGTCTCCTGCTGCTGCACGAGCTCGGGTATCTGCAGGCCAGCGATCCGCGCTTCCTCTCGACCGTGAGCGCCGTCGAACGCGCCCTGCGGCGCGAATCGTATGTGATGCGCTACCACGCGGAGGATGATTTCGGGCTGCCGGAAAGCGCATTCAACTTCTGCAGCTTCTGGTACATCAACGCGCTCGCGGTCACCGGGCGGCGCGACGAGGCGCGCGATCTGTTCGAGCACATGCTCGAGCGGCGCACTCCGCAGGGCCTGCTCTCCGAGGATCTCGATCCGAGAACCGGCGAGCTGTGGGGCAACTATCCACAGACTTACAGCCTGGTCGGCATCATCAATTCCGCGATGCGGCTCAGCCGGACCTGGGAGGACGCGCTGTGACGCGCGTCGTCTTTGTTTCGCAGACGTCAATCGTCCGCGGCGCGCCCCGGGAACACAATCCCTTCCAGGAGCTCGCGCTGCGTCGCCGCGTCCAGCGCATCCCAGTCATGGGAGATCGTCTGCGTGGAGCGCAGATCGCTTTCGCGCAGCACGCGCGCCGCCGCACGGGATTGGCGCCACTGCCGCGGCAGCCGCGAAGTCTTGCCGGCCTTCAGCACGTCGACGAGCGCCGCAATCACCTGGCCGTTGCTGGGCAATTCGGTGTGTCCTTCGGCGACATAGTACGTGCGTGCGCCGCGCAGCAACGCGAGCGATAGCGGCACGGTGCCATCTCCATTGCGCGTCACCTCGAACAGGAACTCGCCACCAACGCGGCGCATCGCGCTGACCGTGTGCTGCTGCACGCCCGCGATCAGCGTCATACGGCGGTCTGCGGGCGCGAGCTGTGCGCGGTAGGCCGCGCTCTCTTGCAGCAGCGTCTTCGAGAGCCTGGGCCCGTGCGCCGGCCACGCGGTTGCGCGCCGCAGGTCGAGCCCACCGAGGCGCGTCGGCTCGGGCAGCAACTGGTAGAGGCCGGGGAAGGTCGCAAAGACCTTCTGCGCGTGCGCATCGGGATCGTGCTCGTGATCGAGGAGCGCGATCTTGTGCACCGGCGGATACGCGCCGCGCAGGGCCAGCACGGCTGCAAACGATCCGTAGCTCGGAGTGCCGAGCATGATCAGCCGTGCGATCTTGTGCTCCTGCTCACGATGCATCGCCGCGCGCGCCACGAGCCCACCCATGCTGTGGGCGACGACGGCAACGGGTTGTTTGCTTTCGGAGCGCACGCGCTCCAGCAGCTCGCGGCCCAGCGCCAGGATGTCGCGGCGCCAGTCGTAAGCGTGCACTCGCACGTCGAACCCCGTGAGCTCGAGCGTGAGCCTGAGCCGCAGGTACATGAAGGTCTGCAAGCCCAGGGCTTGCACGCCTCGTCCGCCCGGTAGTGCGAGCTCGGTGAGCCGCCCAGCGGCCAGCGCCGCGGGGTTTACCCAGAGAGCTCCGCGCCTGGTGCCGAGCTGCGAACCCATGATGCCGTGCAGGAGGTAAACGCACGGCCCGCGGCTGCGCCGGTGCTTGCGCGCCGCGATCGCGAGATCCCGCAGCCGTTGGTAGAGGCGTGTGCCGAGGTGCGTTTCAAGGGTCGTACGGTCCGTGCCGGCGACCAGCACTCGGCGCAGCTCGGTTTCCGGCAGATTGAAATAGGCGCCGTTACGGGTGCCGCGCCGGGCCATCTGGGACATTTCCTTGTGGATTAGTGGCGCCGCGTTTTACGTATTTTTCACGTGTCGCCATGCCTCTCCCGGGCTTCTGCGGCCGTTGTGACGCGCGTCTATTCATTGCGCTACAGGATCATTAATCTGCGCAGTTACCAATAACAACTATATCTATTTCGAGTTCTCTCTCATGCCCCGAACACCAGCGTGGTATCCGGGAAAATCCGAAGCGTCCATCGAAGACGACGCCGACACCCTGGAATTGCTGGCTCTCGATCCGGGTCGCTCGGTCACGCGTGAAACCACGATCACGTGCCCGTCCTGCGGCTTCCGGCGCAACGAGACGATGCCCGAAGATCAGAGCATGTACTTCTACACGTGCACGCAGTGCGCCAAGGTGCTCAAGCCGATCTTCGGCGACTGCTGCGTGTTCTGCTCCTACGGCACAATGATCTGTCCGACGGAGCAGCGTCGCGCCCTTACCGAGGCGAGCGCGCAGATCCGTCGCTACGTCGGCGACGAGGATCCCGAGAAGAGCACCTGAGCGCGCCGGTTCACGGCGCACCTTCTGCAACGATGATGTCGCACACCGCGCGGATCGCCGCTTCGCGCGTGCTGCTCTTTCTCCATACGGCGCCCACCTGTCGCATCGGTGCCGGCGCGGCGAAGGGACGCACGGCGAGGCTGCGTGGATTGCCGAAAGGACTGCGCGTCGCCATGTCCGGAAGGAGCGTGACGCCGTGCCCTGCGGCCACCATCTGGCGCAGTGTTTCCAGGCTGGTCGCGCGGTAATCCCCGCTTTCATGCGCGGTGGTGCGACTGCACACCTCCAGCGCCTGGTCGCGCAGGCAGTGGCCGTCCTCGAGCAGGAGCAGCGTCTCGTCATCGAGGTCGTCGGGCTTGAGAGTCTTGCGCGCCGCCAGCGGATGATCTGCGGGAACCGCGACGCGAAACGGCTCCGCGAAGAGCAGCCGCGATTCGAGGCCATCCTGCTCGACCGGCAGGGCGAGAATGCCGAGCTCGATCGAGCCTTCGTGCAGTGCCTGCAGCAGCCGCTCGGTCCGATACTCGTAGAGCAGCAGCTTCAGGCGCGGCAACGCACGGCGAATGCGCGGCGCCACGCGCGGCAGCAGGTACGGGCCGATCGTGGGAATCAGCGCCACCTTCAGCGCCCCCGAGAGGGGATCGCGGTTGTGGCGCGCGATATCGACGATTGCGTCGCTGTCCTGGAGCATGCGGCGCGCGCGTGCCACGACCTGGCCGCCCGCCTCGGTGAGCGTGACACGCTTGGGCTGGCGCTCGATGAGCGTGACGCCCAGATACTCCTCGAGCTTGCGCAGCTGCGCGCTCAGGGTCGGCTGGCTGACGAAACAGCGCTGCGCCGCCTTGCCGAAATGGCGCTCGTCCGCGATGGCCACGAGATAGCGCAGGTCCTTCAGCTTGACGTCGCTCATGTCCACAATATACGCCATCTATTGAAATCATCGAAACAATTGATTGGCCAGCGGGTCATCCCCCTGCCATCCTGCCCACCGTTCGCAGCGGACCGCTGCCCCGAGGAACAGGAGACACAAGCTCATGCTGGGTATTGGACGGAAATTTCCCGAAT
>DATBIF010000349.1:0-5515 GCA_036557045.1 Steroidobacteraceae bacterium | reverse complement strand
TGGTGGATCCTGGTGTTCACCAGCATCGCCATGTTCGGCAACTACTACGTCTACGACTCGATCGCACCGGTCGCGGATCTCCTGCAGCGTCAGCTCGGCTTCAGCTCTACCCAGATCGGCACGCTCAACGCGATCTACAGTGCGCCGAACATCGTGATGGCCGTGGTCGGCGGAATCCTCGTCGACCGGTTCGGTGCGGCCCGGGTCACGTTCTGGACGACGCTCCTGTGCCTGCTCGGCGCCATCGCGACTGCCGTCGGCGGCAACTTCTACGTGATGGCGGCCGGGCGGCTGCTCTTCGGTCTCGGTGCGGAGACGATGATCAACGCGACACTCGCGGCGCTCGGCATCTGGTTTGGCGGCAGGGGTGTGGCGCTGGCGATGGCGCTCAACATCAGTTTTGCGCGCCTCGGTTCCTACGCGGCGGACCTGTCGCCGACCTATGCCGCGGGGCTCTACGAGCGGGGCTGGCAACCGCCGCTCTGGTTGGCCGCCGTGATCATGGCCGTGGGGCTGGCCGCGGCCGCCGCCTACTGGTGGACCGACGCGCGCGCTGGCCGCGCACTCCCCGCTCACGCCGGCAGCGAGCGTTTCAACTGGGCAGACATCTGGCGCTTCAATCGCTCCTTCTGGTATCTCGTCGCGCTCTGCGTGCTGTTCTATTCGGTGATCTTCCCGTTCCGCAGCACCTTTGCGATCGAATATTTCCAGAACGCTCACGGCCTGCCGCTCGACGCGGCGGGACTCATGAACAGCTACGTGTTTCTCGCCGCGATTTTCGTCACGCCGCTGTTCGGATGGATCACCGATCGCTTCGGTCACCGCACCCAGCTGCTGATGTTCGGTTCGCTCCTGCTGCCCCTGAGTTTCGTGATCCTCGCGGCGACTTCCTGGAACCTGTGGATCACCACCGCGCTCATCGGCGTCAGCTTCTCGCTGGTGCCCGCGGTGCTCTGGCCATGCGTCTCGCAGCTCGTCGAGCCGAAGCGCCTCGGGACCGCGTTCGGCCTGATGGATGCCCTGCAGAACATCGGGCTCACGGTGTCCAACGTGACGGCGGGAGCCCTCAACGACACCGCGCATGCTGGCGCTGCCAACCCCGCGGGCTACGGGGCGATGCTCGCATTCTTCGGCGTGCTGGGTCTCGCCGGGTTTGTCTTCGCGTGGCTGCTGCGGCGCCGCGAACTCGGACCCCTGGGCCACGGACTGGAGCGGCCCGCGGCGAGTCTCTGAGCTATTTCCGGCGCCTTGCGCGCGCCGAGCGTGCGCTCTTCCTGCGGCCCGCGCTGACCTTCTCCGGCTTCTTTCGCGCGCGCCGCTTTGCCGGCCGAGGTGGCACGCGTGGCTCATCGCGCGTCGCAAGCGCTACGGCGCACGACCTGCGCGTCCACTGCACCAGCACCTCCGCCTCTTCCAGCACCTCCGCGGGCACCTGGTAGTACGTCATCGAGTAGAGCGGCTTGTCCTTGAACGGACGGAACGGGTCCATCCCACGCGCGAGGTAGTCGGCGCGATTGGAGTCGTCCACCTTCAGGTACAGCACGTCGTCGTCGATCAGCCCGAAGAACAGGCCGTCCCAATACAAGCCGATGCCGCCGAACATGCGGCGCGAAGTCACGCCCCGCAGTTGCGCCAGCTGCTCGAGGACGAAAGTGTGGAAATCCGCCGAGACCGACATGGCCGATGAGGAGGGTCAGTAGGCGACGAGCGGTGTGCCGCTCTTCGCGGTCACTGACTTGCCACCGGGCCCGGCAAACTCGATCGGCAACGATTCGTGCCTGAGACCGGCGTTGCGCTGCACGGCGAAATGCAGGTGCGGACCGGAGCTGAAGCCGGTATTGCCGGAGTCGGCGATGTATTCGCCGCGCTTGATGATCTGGCCGGGACGCACCCGGATCGAATCCCAGTTGAGGTGCGCGTAGATGCTCATGGTGCCGTCCGGATGCAGCACGCGGATGATGTTGGCGCGCGTGGCCTGGTCCAGATCCTGAGTGGCCTCGAAGAACTGGCTCGCGACTTCGATCACCGTGCCGCCGCGCGCCGCGTACACCTGTGTGCCGACCGGCATCGCGATGTCGATCGCATAGGCGCTGCCCGCATCGCGGTGCGTGACGGTGTCCGGATAGGCTTGCGTCACCATGAACTGGCGCGACAGCGCAAAGGGCGCGCGATAAGGCTCGGTGGGCGCGTGCTTCACACCCGGTTCGCCGAGCAGCGCACGGTATTCGTAGCCGAAGGACATCACGTGGCCCCGGTCGCTCGGCTTGAGCTCCGCGATCACGGTCGGCTCGCGCGCCGCGATCACCGCCAGCTTGACGTCCTCATCGAAGCCGGTGACGTTCACCGGCGCAAGCAGCCGCACCGCAACCTCGGCGGGACAGAAACAGCCGTTGTCCGCGACCAGCTCGACATGGTCCTCGACCGCGCGGCGCAGCACCTTGATCTCGGGAGGCGTGACAGCAGTCTCGCCCAGGGGGCGCTCCTCCACATCGGCGACGGCAGCATCCGGCTTGCGATCGGTATAGACCCAGGTGCCGTTCCCGTCGCGATAGCGATACAGAGTCTGCGCGAACGCCGTGTTGACGATGACGCATGCGAGCCCCAGCAGCAGGCCGCGCGCGGCTCGCAGGTGACGCTGGCTCACGCGAGGGCCCCACGATTCTGCAGTGCGGTGCGAATGCGCTGGATCAGCGCGGCGTGAACGGCTGCATCGAAGCGGGGTGCCTGCGTCCAGTCGTGGGCAAAAGGCTGCTGCGTACGCAACGCCTCCGGCTCAGCGCCGGTACGCGGAAACACATGAGCATGCAAGGCCGGATCGACGTTACCGAAGATCGCGTAGTTGATGCGCACCGCTCCCGTCACCTCGAGCAGTGCATCGCCCAGGACCGCCATGTCGGCGAGAAAACGGCTCCGCTTCGTGCCCTCGAGCGCATTGAGGTGAGGCACCACGGGATCGGGCAACAGGAGCGAATAGCCGGCGATCACCTGCGTGGACGCGAGCACCGCCCAGCCGGAGGCGAGGCGCGCAATCAGGGTCGGATCGTGACCCACGCGCAGCGCCTCGACCTGGCGATGTATCGACGTCGTCATCGCCCATCAGGCCGGCGCGCGGAACATGAAGTACACCGCGCCCAGCATGCAGAGCGAGGCCCAGAGGTAGTCGAGCTTGAGGGGCTGGCGCATGTAGAACCACACGAACGGGACGAACACGCTCAGCGTGATGATCTCCTGCAGGATCTTGAGCTGCCCGAGACTGAGCTCGGTGTAGCCGATGCGATTCGCCGGGACCTGCAGCAGGTATTCGAAGAGCGCGATACCCCAGCTGGCAAGGGCGGCGAACCACCAGGGACGGGTGCTGAGATTCTTGAGGTGGGCGTACCACGCGAAGGTCATGAACACATTCGAGAGCGTGAGCAGGATGACAGTGCGCCACAGTGCCGAAGGTCCCACGACTACTCCTGTGTGGACACGCCGAGCACCGCCAGCGCTGCCACCGTGCTGGCGTGACCCTTGTGCTCGATCCCCTGCCAGCCGCGACTGCGTGCGGCGGCGACATTGTCGGCGAGATCGTCGATGAAAACAGTGGCGGCAGGTCGCAGTGCGAAGCGACGTTCCGCCTCGGCATAGATTCCCGGGTGCGGTTTCATGAACCCGGCGACATATGACGGCAACGCGCCGTGACCGATGCGATCGAGGCCGTATGCGCGCGTCATGTGATCCCAGTGCAGGTCACCAACGTTGCTCAACAGGTGCACGCGGTAGCGCCTCGCGAGATCGCGCGCCAGGGACAGCATCGCGTCCTGCGGTTCGAACATGTTCAGCCAGCGCCGGCGCAGCTCCGCACGTTGCATGCTGCGATCGCCGAGCGACGCCAGGTTGTCGAGCAGCGCCTCGCCGGCCAAAGCTCCGGTCTCGTGCTTCTCGAGGCCGATCCGCGCGATCACATCGCGCATGCTCGCGACGTCGGCGCCGTGTTCCTGCAGGTACGAAGTCAGGGGGCCATAGTCGAGGTGGACCAGGACCCAGCCGACATCGAAGACAACGGAATTGATGGGCGTGCTCACGGCGTTGGCCAATTGTACGGGCCGCGCATTGCGGTCACACGCGGCCTGTGGGAGTCGCCAAGACCGCCCGCGCGCGCGAGAATCCGGCAGTCTTCAGGTGCGGTACCAGCAGCATGGAACAGGGAAAGCAAGCGATCGGGATCGGCCTGAGGGCGCTGCTGGCGGCTGCCACGATCATCTTTGGACCGACGGCCCCGGCCCAGGCGCCCGCGGGCGGGCCGGTCGGCGGCGTGCTCGAGAGCCTCCTCGCCGAGGGTCAGCACCCTTATGTCACCGCGATCGACCTCGCGAGCCAGCGCACCGTCCTCGAGAACCTTTACGCAGCCCGGGGCGGCGAATTCCTGTGGAGCAAGGATCACGCCGTCACATCCTCGGCCCTCGCCGTCATGAGCGAATTGCGGGCCGCGGAGAATCTTGGCCTGCGCGCGGCCGACTATGATGCGAACCGCCTCACGTACGCCGCCATTGAGCTGGCGGCTGCCAGGCCGGCGGGCGAGGATCAATGGGCGTTGTTCGACATCGGCCTGAGCACCGCGCTCCTCGCCTACGTTCACGATCTGCACTTCGGGCGCATCGACCCGAAGATGGCGGGCCTCAATCTCGAAGTCGAACACTCGCGCCTCGATGTCGCGTCGCTCGTGCAGGAAATCGCCCATGCCTCCGACGTCGCCGCCATCTTCAGGCGTATCGAGCCCCCCTTCTTGCACTACGAGTTGCTCAAGAAGGCGCTGCTGCAGTTTCGCGAGCTCGCTCTCGAACCGGAGCTGACCCAGCTCCCACCGCCTCCAGGCAAGTCGGTGAAACCCGGGCAACCTTACGCGGGCGCCGCGCGGCTGCGCCATCTCCTCGAAGTGCTGGGCGATCTCCCAGCCGGGACCGGCGCCGCGGCCTCGAGCGATCCGGTTCTCAGCGACGACCTGGTGCAGGGTCTGAAGAATTTTCAATCGCACAGCGGGCTCGATGCGGACGGCGCACTCGGCGCCAGCACATTCGCCGCCCTGACGACGCCCATCACCAGCCGCGTGCAACAGATCGAGCTCACGCTCGAGCGCTGGCGCTGGCTCCCGCCCAGGCTCGACACGCCGCCTATCATTGTGAACATCCCCCGATTCAGGCTGTACGCGTTCAAGACTCTCGGCGATCGCGAGAGCGAACTGCTGCAGATGGGTGTCATCGTCGGCAAGGCCTACCCCGCGAACCGCACTCCGGTCTTCGCTGCTGACATGAAGTACCTCGTGATGCGTCCCTACTGGGACGTCCCCTACAGCATCACGACCCGCGAGATGCTGCCGAAGATCCGTGACAACCCCGAATACCTGCATGCGCAGCGTCTCGAGATCGTCGGCGGTTACGGGGATGACACGCCCGCATTGCCGCCGACACAGGCCAACCTCGACGCCCTGGCTCGCGGCACGCTGCGCCTGCGCCAGCAACCCGGCGCGGACAACGCG
>DATBIF010000348.1:0-15503 GCA_036557045.1 Steroidobacteraceae bacterium | reverse complement strand
GTGCCCGGCCGAACCTGGATCCTGCCCGTCATGCTGCTGTCGGGCGGCGCCTCCCTCATCTATGAGGTGCTCTGGACCCGGATGCTGAGTTACATCCTGGGCGGCAGCATCTTTGCGTTTGCCACCATGCTGACGAGCTTCCTGCTCGGCATCGTCGCAGGCAGCGCGATCGCTTCCCGCATCGCGCGGAGTTTCAAGACCTCCAGCTTCGCTTTCATCGTCTGCCAATTCGCAATCGCCGTTGCATCTGCCGCCGTCTATCTCGCCATCCCGGCCCTGGTTCCCGCGCGGTCCGGTCTCACAGGCAATGCGTCCCTCGCCATCGCGATCCTGTTGCCCGCGAGCGTGTTCATCGGCGCGACCTTTCCGCTCGCGGTGCGAATCCTCGTCGATGAGCCCGAGCGCGCCGCGACCGCGAGCGCGTTGGTCTATGCGTGGAACACCGTCGGCGCGATCGTCGGCGCCCTCGCGGCCGGATTCGTGCTCATTCCGGCGCTGCGCTTCGAGGGCGCGATCCAGGTCGCGGTGCTCATCAATCTCGGGCTTGCACTCCTCACCTGCTTGGCCGTGGCGCGAGCCGCACCCCGGTATTCGCTCGCGACACTCGCGGCTGTCGTCGCGGCCGCTCTGCTGTTCCGGCCGCAACTGCCGGAGAACCTGTTGCGCAGCTCACCGCTCAACATCGCGCGCAACGGGGCACTGCGCTATTACGCCGTCGGCCGTTCGGCCAGCGTCATCGCGCTCGAGCAGAACGGCCTCTTCGCACTGCGAACCAACGGTCTCCCCGAGGCGTTCATCGAAAGAACGGGCTCGGTGCCGAGGTTCAGCGGCGAGTACTGGCTGACGCCGCTCGCAGTGCTGGCGCGACCCGAGACGCGCTCCATGCTGATCGTCGGGTTTGGGGGCGGCGTCAGCGTCGATGGCGTGCCTCCCACGGTAGGCTCGATCGACGTCATCGAGCTCGAGCCGCAGGTGATCGAGGCCAATCGCGCACTGCGCCGCGAGCGCAAGCGTGATCCGCTGTCCGATCCGCGCGTGCGCATCGTGCTGAATGACGCTCGCGGCGCGCTCGCATTGACGACCAAGCGCTACGACGCAGTCGTTTCGCAGCCGTCACATCCGTGGACTGCGGGATCATCGCACCTCTACACGCGCGAGTTCATGCAGCAGGTGAAGGCGCACCTCAACCCGGGCGGGGTGTTGGTGCAGTGGATGAATATCAGTTTCCTGGACGAGCCACTGCTGCGTTCGCTCACCGGCACGTTCCTCGACGTGTTCAAGGGCTTGACGATCTATCGGCCAGACCCCAACACGCTGGTGTTCGTCGCCTCGGACAGCGCAATCGACACTGACAACTTTGCGTTGATGCGCAGAACGCTGGCCGGCGCTCAGGCTCATTACGCCCGCTACGGGATCGAGGTGCCCGAGGACGTCCTGGCAGCACTGGTCGTCGATCAGAGCGGCGCGGAGGCACTGGCCCGCGGCGCAGATCTCATCACTGACGACCGCAATCGACTCGCGACCGCTACCGTGTATGACCGGGGCCGGGGTCTGGTGGCTCGCAAGCTGAGCCGCATCCTCGCGGCCTACGATCCCCTGCAGCGCCGCGACGCTTCGCTGTACACAGCCTCGCATGCCGACGTGTCCTTCACCTATATCGCGCGCCGCCTCGGCCAGTTCACCGTCTCCGATCCGGGCAACGCGGAGCGGATCGCACGCATCGCGCAGCTCGTGCGCGATCCCTCGGTCGCCGCCTACGTCAGCGCTGTCGCCGAGGAGGCCCGCGGCGATCGCGCCGGCTCAACCAGGTTGCTGCGTGAATCGCTGGGGATCGATGCCTCCAATCAGGACACCCGATTCGCGCTGGTGCGGCCTTGGCTGACGCGCTTCGCGCAAGGGTCAGCTCCCGCAGAGATCGTCGAACAGGCGCAGCTCCTCGGCCCGGTGCCCTCCGCACTTCTCGAAGCGGCGCGCCACGCCGAAAAGGGGGAGTGGCAATACATTCCGGCGCTCGACTCGACGCTGGCGCAGGCCCGCTGGACGGACTCGTGGTACAGCGACTGCCTGCTGATGCGCGTCTCGTGGCGCCTTCAGGTCGTCAACCCGCAGCTGCACGCGCGTCTAGCCAAGGACGCAATGCTCCTCATCGATGAACTCGTGCTGACGCAACCCACGATGCAGCTCCTGAACCTGCGGGCGCACGCGGCGATCGCGGTCGATCGGCCCGACATCGAGGTGGAATCGATCAATGGCTTTGCCGAAGCAGTCGGACCGATGCTCGCGGGCTTCAGCGGCGACCTCGCCCGCCTCAGCGGCAACCTCGAGGGACTCGCCAGGGAACTCGAGCGGCTACGCTCCGATTCGCGCGTCGAGACCGCACGGGTCGACGAGGTGCGTGAAAAGGTCCGCAGGACTCGCGATGAAGTGCGGTCTGCCGCGACCGCAGACCCTTCCGGCCCATAGGCCTCGCGTCAGCTGCCGCTCGCGAAGATCTTCCCGGGGTTCAGGATTCCGCGCGGATCGAGCGTCTGCTTGATCTGGCGCATGAGTGCGACGCCCTGCGCCCCGGCCTCTTCGATCAGGAACTGTTGCTTGCCGACACCGATGCCATGCTCACCGGTGCAGGTGCCGCCCATGCCGAGCGCACGATGGACCAGCCGATCGTTGAGCCGCTCGGCGAGCTCGATGTCCGCGGGATCCGAGCGATCGACGAGCAGTACCAGGTGAAAGTTGCCGTCGCCCACGTGACCGACGATCGGCGCCCACGCCTGCATCGCCTCCACGTCGCGGCGCGTCTCGAGGATGCAATCGGCGAGCCGCGAGATCGGCACGCACACATCGGTGGCTACGGAGGTCGAGCCCGGCCGCATGGCGAGCGCCGCCCACGCCGCATCGTGCCGCGCCTTCCACAGGCGCGCGCGCTCTGCAGGCTTCAGCGCCCATTCGAATCCCTGGCCGCCGTGCTCCTGCGCAATGGCAGAGACCGTCGTCGCCTGTTCCTCCACGCCTGCCTGTGAACCGTGGAACTCCAGAAACAGCGTGGGCAGTTCGCGCAACGAAAGCTTCGAGTACTGATTCACGGCGCGGATCATCATCTCATCGAGCAGTTCGATGCGGGCGACGGGAACCCCGAGCTGGATCGTCTCGATCACCGTCTCCACGGCGCCGCGCAGGTCATCGAACGCGCAGACCGCTGCCGACATCGCCTCGGGTATGCCGTAAACGCGCAGCGTCAGCTGCGTGATGATCCCCAGCGTGCCTTCGGACCCCACGAACAGCCGCGTGAGGTCGTAGCCTGCGGCCGACTTGCGCGCGCGCGTGCCGGTGTGGATGACCGAGCCATCGGCCAGCACCACCTCGAGCGCCAGCACGTTCTCGCGCATGGTGCCGTAGCGCACCGCATTCGTGCCTGACGCGCGCGTCGCGGCCATTCCGCCCAGGGTCGCATTTGCTCCGGGGTCGATCGGAAAGAAAAGACCCGTGTCACGCAGGTGCGCATTGAGACTCTCGCGAGTCACGCCGGGCTGAACCGTCACGTCCAGGTCGCGCTCGTTGACGGCGACGACCTGGTCCATCCGGCCGAGATCGATGCAGACTCCGCCGTGTGGAGCGAGCACATGACCTTCGAGCGAGCTGCCGACCCCGAACGCGATGACCGGCGTGCCAGAGTCGTGGCAGATGCGTACGATGGCTGCGACTTCCGCGGTCGTCAGCGGATAGGCGACCGCGTCGGGCGGCTGAGCGGCTGGATGTGCGATGTCGGTGCCGTGCTGGTTGCGGACCGACTGAGAAGTGGACAGCCGCTCTCCCAGCAGCGCCTTCAGCTGCGTCAACGCGTTCTGGCGGTCGGCGGGCAAAGCATTCAAAGCAAAAGCTCCTGCGGACAATCTTGTCGGAACCGCGGGCACAAAAAAAGGCCGCCGCACCTCTGGGGTCGCGGCGGCCACCTTCTTGTCAGGAGACGGGTCGCGCTACTTGCGTACCCGGACGCGGCGCACAGTCGTCATGAACACCGCACACAGCGTCAGGAACCCGCCCAGCGCTGCAAGCCACGGCAGGTGGCTCGCGGTCTTGGGCAGTGACGCCGCCTCGCCGCTGGCGGGAGCCGACGCCGGCTCGGCCATGGCTGGCCCTGCCGAGAGCTCGATGATATCGATAGCCTCCACTTCGGGCTCATCACCAAGGCTGGCAGCAAAACGACTGGCGGGTACGTAGAACGACAGTTCCTGTCCGGGCTGCAGCTCGTAGGCCTTGTAGGTCTGACCGGCGATCTGGAACGTCTGGCCCGAGGACGGCTTGATCAGCACCGATTCGTTCGTGCCTTTGAACTTCATGCGCAGCCCGGCCGGCGAATTGTTGGCCACGGTGCCTTTGAACTTCGCGTAGGTCTCGCCCCCTTTCTGCACCACGCCCTGGCACGCCTCGGCGACGTGCGGGTATTTGGCCAGGATCTCGGGCTTCCATGTGATATCGCGGCAGGTCGTGCCGGAGGCCGTGAAGCTTGCGTCAGCCTGCGCAGCGACCGTGCCGAGAGCCCCGAGAACCAGCAGCGATCCTGCCAGCGCGTAACGTACCTTGACCATGATCCTTCTCCCCAGCTGCCTCGATGGTTGGTGACTGCGGACCTGTCGGCCCGGTGATGGAGAATCGTGCCCCCGCGCCCACGAGCCGGCAACTGACCTAAGGTGCAATAGGCTCTGCCCGAACGATGTAGCGCTGCGGGGCCGAGCCCACGAAATAGAACGGGTAGCAGGTCACGAGCGTGATGGCTGGCGTCGCCGTCGGGGCGATCACTGAAACGTCTGTAGGACTGGTGATGAGGAGCTTGGTGACGCGGTAGCGGCGATCGCCGGCGATTGTCTGCAGCATCATCTCCTCGCCGACTCTCAGGTCCTTGAGGCCGCGAAAGAAGCCGTCCCGGTGTGCAGCAATGCCGATATTGCCCGCTGCATCGAGCTGCGCCGTCCCTGCGATTCGGCCTGCGCCGCGGTCGAGAGTGGTCTCGCCGGTGCCTTCATAGATCGGTACCGCGAGCTTGATCGACGGTATGCGCAAGACGCCCAGCGGTGCAGTCGCCGTCGACGCGACAGCGTAGGCGCGAATCCGTTGCGCCGACCAGAGCGTTCGATCCGGCTCCGGAGTGACCAGCAGTGTACCGCCCACCGGTCCGGCCGTGACAGGCGCTGGAGGCGATGGCGCGGTCGAGGCCGCCTGCTGCGTCGCGCGCAGCGTCGCGAACTGTTCGAGTCCAGCCTCCTGCTGCTGGTGCGACCACAGCCTCAGGGCGCCGTAAGCCAGCAGCAACCCGAGTCCTGCAATCCAGAGCAGCCGTTCGAATTTGCGCCAAGCAGTGCTACCGGCCACGTCCTGCGTCGTATTCATCGTCACCGACCTGGTGCTGATGCGCGCACCACCTCGGCCGGCAGTGTATCGCTCCCGCGGCGAACGTGCGCCGACTGCGCTACGAGCGGTGGATCAGCGCGCGCCCTCAGGATCGTCTTCGATCCAGGATTTCAGCAGTGTGTAGGTGACCGCGAGGATCACCGGGCCAATGAAGAGGCCTATGACTCCAAAGCTCACCAGCCCGCCGATGACACCGGCAACGATCAGGAACAGCGGCAGGTTCTGCACACCTCTCTGGATCAATATGGGCTTCATCACGTTGTCCACGATGCCCAGGGCCACCGTCAACGCGATCATCAGCACGCCCACGAGAACTTTTCCCGCCCAGAATGCCCAGATCACGACACCGATCATCGGGAGTACGGGGCCCAGCTGAGCAATTCCGAAAACGAAAATGATGGCGACGATCAAACCCGTGCTGGGGACTCCAGCCAGCCACAGGCCCGCGGCAGCGATCAGCGACTCGGCCAGCGCAGTCACTACGACTCCCAGCGCCACGCCGCGTATGGCTTGTGCGGCGAGGCGGACGCTGTGTTCGGCGCGGTCTCTGCCCAGGCGCCGCGCAAATGCGATCACGCCCTTGGCCGCTGTTTCGCCGTTGGCGTAAAGAATTCCGGCGACGATCACGGTCAGCAGAAAATGCAGCACCGTGGCGCCCAGTCCACCCGTGACCGCGAGTGCCCAACTGGCGGTCGCACGCAGATAGGGCCGCAGTAGCCCTGCAAGTCCCTCGGGTCCCGCTGCGGAGAGCTCCTGCCACTTGACGCTGAGCTTCTGCCCCACCCAGGGAATGCCCGCGAGCCAATCGGGTGGCGGCTGGAGTCCCGTCGTCGTCAGGCCCTTCACGAACTCGACGCCTTGTGTCGCCGCATCCAGCAGAACACCCGTCGCAAGACCCAGCGGCAGGATGAAGATCGCCAGCATGATGAGCGTCATGACAGCGGTCGCGATCGAGCGCTTGCCACCCACCCTGCGCTCCACCCTGAGCAGCAAAGGCCAGGTCGCGATGACGATGGTGGCCGCCCAGAGCAGGGCGGCCAGGAACGGCAGCAGCGTCCACAGGCTGCCGACGATCAGGATCGCAATGATGAGAATGACGAGGAAAATGCGGGTGAGATCCGGCCGCGCCTGAGTTTGCATCGCTCGGTCCTCCGACATTCGAGTCGCTTTCGAGTGGCTCTGAGGCTCAACCGCCCAGGGCAATCGCGGCCGCGACGAGCGCGATTCCTCCGATGAGGAAGAAGAGCCCGACCAGCCAGGGCTTGCTCATCGTGTAGCGTGCCCACAGGTAGCCGCTGATGAACAGGAACGCGAGCAGGATCGCATTCGAGATCCGGAGCGCGAGCCGCGCGTCGTCGAGCACCACGAACGGGATCGCCGCGGGGACGCTCGCCAGGAACACCAGCCAGAAACTCCAGAAGCCTCCCATGAGGTCAGCCTTGGTGATCGGATTGGGCGCCGGCGGTCGCGAGCGAACGTTGTCTGCGATGCGCTTGTAGAGCGCCTCGCGATCCGATTCACCCACCACCGGCTCGAGCAATTCGTCGAGCTCGCCGCCGACGAGACTCTGCGCATCCGCGGCGCTCGGCGCGCGGCGAATCGACTCTCCGAGCCGCCGCAGTCGCCCGCGACCAAACAGCTCACCGACCACGTACAGGGCACCGTCGATGATGCCCCAGGCAATGTTGCAGCCGATGATCGCAATCAGCAGCTCGCGTGCGCCCTCGCGTCCTTCATCCTGGATGATGATCCCGGCGCCGAGAGTGAACGTGAGCGTCATGATGAGACCGAACAGGATCTCGCCGAGGCTGGTCGCCGGATCGAGATAGCGGTGCAGCAGCGAGGAACGGCTTTCTGTGCTCATGGTTGGCGATTTCCCCATATCAAAGCGGCACGAAGTACAGGAGCAACGCGATCATCAGGTACACGGCAATGAGCTGCACACCCTTGTACCAGTTGCCCGATCCGCCGGTGGCAACGATGGCTCCAATGAGCACCGACATGAAGAGCAGGCCCACGCCGCCGAGACTGAAAGTGAGTTCGAAGGGGTGCGGCCCCACGAAGTAGCTCGCGAAGACCAGCGCAGGCGCCACGAACAGCGCGATCAGGATGCAGCTGCCGAGCGCGATGCCGAGCGACAGGTCGAACCGTCCCTTGCGCCCCATCGCCACGGCCGATATTCCCTCGGCGATGCCGCCGACGCTGGCGAGCAGCACGATGCCGAGGAATACGCTCGAAAGCCCGAGCGCTTCGCCCGTGCCCTCGACGGCGGCGACGAGTATTTCACTCAGGAATGCCGCCACCACCGAGCTGCCGATCAGAACCGCGAGACAGGCTCCGAGGCTCCACGCTGCTTCGTGCTCCTCGGCATGCTTGCCCTTGCTGACGCTGGCGAAGATCTCCGGATGGGTACGCAGCATGAAGACGAGATACAGCACGTAGAGCACCAGCAGCAGCACCGCGAGCCCGATGTTGATGCTCTCCTGCGCTGGAGTCGGACCACTCTGTGCGAAGGCACGCTGATAGATGCTTGGCAGCGCCAGGCTGATGACGGCGATGAACATCATCGTGCTGTAAACGCTGGTGGCGCGCGCATTGAACTCGAGCGTGTGATGGCGCAGCCCGCCCAGCAGGAAACTGAGCCCGAGCACCAACAGCAGATTGAAGAGAATGGCGCCGATGAGCGACGCCGCCACCATGGCGTAGAGGCCGGCCTTGAGAGCGACCACGCAGATGATGAGTTCCGGCAGGTTTCCGAACGTCGCATTGAGCAGGCCGCCGATGGAGTCGCCGGTGTAATGCGACAAGTGCTCGGTACTGGTCCCGATCAACCTTGCGATCGGCACGATGGCAAGCGCTGCTATCAGAAACATGACAGGCGCGCTGATGCCCTCCACGTGCTCGAGCGCGAGCGCGATCGGTACGAAGATCAGCATCCAGTGTTGTCGCCAGTTGACTGCTCGCATTCGAATCTCCCCCGAGACCGTACAGTCTTATTGTCTTTCTAGACACCCGCTGCGAAGTCGCCCCCCAGCGCAAGATGCAGATTCACGCGTTGCACGCGTCGCTCGGTCTGCACACGCAGCAGCGTCATTTTCGTTGTGTAGTAAGCGAGTTGCTGTTGCTGTACGGCACGCAGGTCACCCGACCCGACGCGATAGCGTATCTCTGAGAGGCGCAGCGCCTGCCCACCATCGGCCACTGCGGACGCGAGGATCGTCTCGCGCTCCTGCAAGGCAACCTCGCTCGACAGGGCGTTCTCGACATCGCCGAACGCCTTGAGCGCCGTGGTCACGTATTGCGCCACCGCCTGCTTCTGTTCCGCGCTGCGCACTTCGGCCTGGGCCTTGAGCGCACCGCCGCGGAACAGCGGTGCGAACACGCTTCCGCCGATGCTCCACACCGGGTTGTCGCGGTCCTGGAGGACGAAGAAGTCACTGGTGAGATGCGATCCGCTCGCAGTCAGCGCGATCTTCGGCAGCCGCGCAGCCTGCGCCTCCCGGTAACGGCTGAATGCAGCCGCCACGCGTTGCTGCGCGGCGATGACATCCGGCCGGCGCTCCAGCAGCTCGGACGGCAGCCCGGCGGGCACGTCCGGCGGAAAATTGTCCAGTTGGGTTGTTGTTCCGATCCGCGCAGCCGGGTAGCGGCCCACCAGCACTTCGAGGGACCGCATTGCCTGCTCTCGCGCCAGATCAACCTGGCGCAGGCTGTCGCGGTAGGTTTGCAGATTCACCCGCGCCGAGGCCACATCGAGCTCGCTTCCGATCCCGATCCGGTACCGATCTCCTGCGAGGTCAGTGAGCCTGGTCGCCGACTCCACCATCTCGGTCAGGATCTCGTGCTGGAGCGAAGCCTCCGTCAACAGGAACCACGATTTGGCCACGAGCGCCGCCAGCGATTGCTGCGCGAATGCGAAGTCCGCCGCCGCCGAAGCGTACTGCTCCTTGGCGCTGCGCGTGCCGTAGCGCACGCGCCCCCAGAGATCGAGCTCCCAAGAAGCGCTGACGAGCACCCCTTCGAGGCCCGAGCTGTCGCCGCTCATCTTGCCGCCTGCCTTGCCCAACGCATCGACCGTCGGATAGAGCTGGCCGCCTGCGACCTTCACGTACGCCTCAGCCTGCTCGACGCGAGCGGCGGCGGCGCGCAGATCCGCATTCTGCTTGATCGCCTCCGCGACCAGGTCGTTGAGCTGAGGATCGTCGAAAGTCGCCAGCCAGCTGTTCTGGACCTCACCCGCCTTCGCGCCCGCGGCCGTCCATTCGCTCGGCAGTGGCGTGCTGGGCGCGACTTCCTTGGTCAAGTCTTCCGCAGAGGGCGGCGCCTTGAGCACGCAGCCCGACAGTGCGAACGCGATGCACAGCGGCAGCGGCGATCGGCTCAGCGCTGCTGGTACGTGACGCGCGGTACGAGCTCGCATCATGTCAATGGAGCTTGAGAACCAGCCAGTTCAGGTACGAACCGACGCGCAGGATCACCTTGCGCACGAGATGAATGTGGTGGCCGTACTGCGTGTAGATGGCTCCGCTGCCGATCGCCCCTGCGGCGAGGAACAGGTCGTGATCTTGCGGCGCGATCTTCAGACGCACGGCAAACCGGCCCGGGGGCAAAGGCCGCGCCCCCGTGGTCGGGATCGTCCCACTCATCTGCACCTGACCCTGTCCCTGGGCCCACACGATGGAATCCACTTTCGCCTTGATGATGCGACCGGGGTAGGTCTCGAGCGCGATCTCGGCTTCATCTCCCGGCTGCACGTTGTGCAGCTCGTTCTGGTCGTAGAGAGCAATGACCTGGAAGTCGTCTTCCACGAAGGTCATCACCGGCTGGAAACCCAGGGCCGTAGCCAGTTGTCCGGGGCGCAGCTGCAGATTGATGATCGTGCCGTTCGCCGGCGCGTAGAAGACGGTCTCACTGAGCTCCCACTTGGCGTTGGCGAGCTTCGACTTGATCTCGGCGATTTCCGCCTGGTCGTCACCCGCGGTTGCGCCCAGGCGCGCACGTACCTGTGCTTCGGCGGCAACGTTCGCGCCCAGTTCGGACTCAAGCTCCTTCAGGTCGGTCTCGGCCTGCTCCAGAGCGAAACGATCGCCAGCTCCCGTGGTTGCCAGCTCACGGTTCTGCTCCACGCGCTTGCGCGCCAGCTCCAGCTTGGCGCGCGTCGCCTGCGTATTGTTGCGGGCCGACTGCAGTTGCTCATCGAGTTGCTTGACCGAACCTTCGGTGGTTGCGAGCTGCGCCTCGAGTGTCTTCACCTGCAGCTCGAACGGGGTCGGGTCGATGCGGAACAGCACATCGCCCTTGTTGGCGCGGCTGTTGCCCTCGACCGGCACGTCGATGACCCGGCCGCGCACCGTTGGCACGACCTGCACGACGTACTTGATCACCCGCACATCGGACGAAGAAGGCGCGTAGACATTCAGGCACAGGATGAGCGTGGTGAGACCCACGATCGGAATCACTACCACGGTCACCTGCGAAGTGGTGTTCCACGGCAGCCATTTGAACTTGAAAAAGATCAGCCAGACGAAAAAGCTGTAGATACCGAGAAGTAGCGCTTCCATCAGCTTCTCCCCCCGACGCTCTTCGAGCCGGGGCCTGAGCGATGCTCGAGTCTCGCCAGGCGCTCACGGATTTCCTGCAGGGCGCCAGGCGTGTCACTGCGCTTCTCGAAATCCTCGAGCTCGCGACGCAGGTCCGCGAGTTCCTCATGCACTTCCAGGGCCGGCGCGTCGGTCTGTTCCTCCTTGCCCTGCAGCTCCGCGTAATAGTCATCGTGCTTGTCGCGTCCGTAGGCTGCCTTGTGCAGTACGGGCTTGGTGTAGGCCCACAACCAGGCGAGCGGCCAGAGCAGCCCGCCGAACACCAGCGAGAGCAGACACAGCACTTGGATCGCATCCTTCTGCGGATGATGACGCTTCTCGGCGGCCTTCTCCGGCAGGATGTGCACCAGCCAGAACAGGATCACTCCGCCGATCGGCAGCGCGATGATGATGAAGACGGCCAGCACGTGAGCGACGCTGTCGGCGAACGCGCCAGAAGCGGCGTGAGCCGGTGCGCCCGTCAGGCACGCCAGCGCCAGGCTGGCGGCACGCGCGTGCGTTGAAGCAGGTGGTTGCACGGTTGCCAGTTATGGTTAGAAGCTGTAGGCGACGAAGATCATGCCATAGGTGAAGTTGTCGGTGCGCCCCGACGACTGCTCCACCGCCTGGCCCGGATCGGCGTACGCCGCCACGAAACTCAGGATGAAGTTGTCGTTGAGGCTCCAGTCCATGTACCAGTCGACCTCCCAGGCCACCTTGTCGGACGTTACCGGGGCCACGGGTCGATCGAGCAGGAAGTCGTAGAAGATCAGGCCGGTGCCGATGGAGTCGGTCGGCTTCGTATGCACGCGCACCTGGTGCGAGATCAGGTTGGAGTTGGAGACAAAGTACTCGCCGGCGATCTCGCCCTGCCACCAGGTACCCCAGTCGTAGAAGCCGGTGAAGAGTCCGTCAAAGGCCTCGTTCTTCACAGTCCCGGGATTGTCGCCTTCGAAATAGGCATAACGATAGGAGACCTTCGGTTTCCACATCACGGTATCGAACTGCCAGGCCACCAGGGCGTTGTAGGCCTCCGAATCGAGGGCATCGCCGTTGTCTTCCTTCGCATACTCGAGTTCGAAGGAGAGCGCCGGCAGCGTCGGAATGGGAGCGATGAATGCGCGCACGTCATACACGTCGAGCCCGTCACGCTGCGGGGCGTTGTCGTTCGCCGACCACTTCATGTAGGTCGCGCCCACCGTGTTGTTCTCGTTGAAGGCGTACTCGTAGTTCACGCCCCAGAGCTTGCTGTCGGTGTTCGACTCCGGCAGCTCGTCGCGCTTGAGGTAGAAGGCTTCGACCGTATTCTTTCCGGGCTTGAAGCGACCGATCGCGGCAAACTCGAACGCCTTGCGCGCATTCGTCCAGTAGCCGCCGCGCGAGCCGCCTTCCGACGAGCCGTCCCACAGCAGCATGCCGTGGCCGACCTTGTACTGCGTCCGGCCGACGGTGAAGTCCAGCGCGTTCTCGCCGAGATCACCCAGGCTCTTTCCGGAGCGCCAACCGATGTAGAGATCCTCGACGTCGAACGAGGAATGATCATCGCCCACCAGCGAGGGCGCCGCGCCATAGGTGCGCTCTCCAACGCCACTCACCTTGCCGTAGAACTGGGACGAGTCCGTCAGCGTGTATTGGCCGCCGATACCCGCGGTGATCGATCCCTCGAACCAGTTGTCGCTCAGGTCCCCCGAGGGTTCGTCGGGTTTCGGGTTCGTGTACAGAGAGTTGCCGAAGCCGAATGAGCCCCAGCCCGCACCGAAGTCGAACTTCCAGTCGAGGCCGGGCGGGAAGCCTGGAGGCGGCGGCGCAGCTGCTGCTTCCTCCTCGGCGATGGCCGGTGGCCCCAGAAGCGCCGACACGATTCCTGCCGCGAGCGCCTTCAGCAACATCGTGCGGATTGCGAATGAATCTGGCGGCTGCATGACTGAATTCCTTCTGTTCACGGTTGATCCCTCATTGCGTAGCGCGCGCAACGACCGGAGAAGTGGCGGAGGCTGGAGCTGCACGTGCCGCGCCCGGCAGCCCATTGCGCTTCTTTGCTGCCTCCATCGAACTGATGAAGAACGGATACAACGGCACGCTGATCAGGAGCGCCACCATCGCATGGACTACGGTATCCGGATCGCCGCCGATGACGGCCCACAGGCAATACACCACCGCGGCGATTGCGATCCACTTGTAGAGCTGGAATGTCGCTCGCGCAACGTTGTGGTCGTGGACCACCTTGACCATCGCGACCGCTGCGTAAATGTACGGAACAATGATCAGGATCACGGCCAGGTCGACCAGGTGACTGAATTGTCCCGCGAGCGTCGGCGACATGGTGGCGAACAGCACGATGGTCATCAGCACGCCGACGATGACGAGACCGATGCCCGGGACACCGTGCCGGTTGAGACGCGCGAACACCTTGGGGAACATCCCGTCGTCAGCGGCTGCCTTGGCCGACTGCCCGACGAGCAGCATCCAGCCGCCCAGGGAGCCGACCGACTTCAGGACCGCGCAGACGCTGATCACGATCGCGCCGACCGGGCCGATCGCGATCCGCGCGGCTTCGGCGAACGGCGCGTGCGAAGTCTGCAGCTCGTGATTGGGCAGCATGCCCATGAGGACGGTCGAGCTCAGGACGTACACGACCGCGGCCAGTGCCAGGCCGATCAGCGTCGCCAGGGGCACGTTGCGCTTTGGATTCTCGATCACGCCCGCCGAGACCGTCGCGCTCTCGATTCCCATGTACGCCCACAGCGCCATTGAGGCCGCGCGCGAGATCGCGTGCATGTCCGAGCCGCCGCTCACGTTCCATCCCGACAGGAACGTGTCGCTGCTGAACCAGAACCAGCCGAAGAACGCGATCCCCAGGATCGGAATCAGCGCGAGGGCCATCGTCCAGGTCTCCAGCAGACCGATCGCACGCGCGCCGAGGATGTTCGCGAATGTGAGGATCCAGATGACCACCGCGGTCGCGATGACGCTCGCTGGCGGGCCGCTGATTCCCGGGATCAGCTCGGCGAGATAACCCACGGCCGCGATCGCAATCGCGATGTTGCCAATCCAGTTGCCGAACCAGTAGACGTAGTTCGTCTGGAAGCCTGCGAACGGCCCGAGGAAATCGCGCGCGTAGGCGTACGGCCCGCCTTGCTGCGGATCGAGCTCGCCCAGCTTCGCAAACGCCAGGCCCAGCGCCGCGACGCCGGCGGTCGCGATCACCCAGCCAAACACCGCGATGCCACCCACTTGCGCAAGGTTGACTGGCAGCAGGAAGACGCCTGTCCCGATCATGTTCCCGGCCACCAGCATCGTCGCCTGTGGCAGCGACATCTTGCGGCCGGCGGTGCTCACGCGCGGTCGGCTCCGCGTTCAGCGCCCTTCTTGAGGCACTGCACGTAGTAGACGCCGTCACGATTCTCGACACCGTGCGTGTCATGTCCGAAGCCCGGAAAGCGCTTGTCCCACGCCGCCAGCGCGCGCAGATAGCCGAGATAGGGTCCCTCGTCCGGCCCGGTCGATTCGCCTGGCATCAGCATCGGAATTCCCGGCGGATACGGCACCACACTGGTCGCGAGAATGCGATCGGCCAGCTCCGGCAGTGGCACGTGCTCGATCTCATCGCGCACCAGATACTGGAACGCGGCATTCGGCGTCAGCGCGGGCGTCGGCAGTGTCGAGAACGCCTCGGCGAGCCAATGGGTCTGCTTCGACTCCTTCAGCTGCGCGAACATCTGGTCCGCGACATCGCGCAAACCGAGTCCCGCGTAACAGTCGGCGGTCAGGTGCGGCAACACCTGGGCCACCGGCACGTTGCTGTCGTAGTCGCGCTTGAAGTCGAGCAGCGCGTTGAGGAGCGTGCCCCACTTGCCCTTCGTGATCCCGATCGAGAACAGGAACAGGATCGTGAAGTCCGTGGTCTTCTCGACTTCGACGCCACGATAATGCAGGTACGAGGTCACGAGGCTCGCGGGGATGCCGCGCTTGTCGAGCCCGCCCTTGTCCGCGACTCCTGGAGTGACGATCGACACCTTGATCGGGTCGAGCATGCAGTAGTCGTCTTCGAGCTTGCCGAAGCCATGCCAGTTCTCACCCGGGTGCAATACCCAGCACTGCGGATCGGTGGCGAGATGCTCTGGCGATGCATCCTCGAAACGCACCTTCTTCTTGCCCGCCTTGACGGTGTCGGCATTCCAGGTGCGGAAGAACCAGTCCTTCTTGGCGGCGAACTGTCGGTGCACGCGACACATCGTCTGGCGAAATGCCACGGCCTCCTGGATCGATTCGCTGGTGAGTGTCGGCCCGCCGGGACCGTCCATCATCGCGGCCGTGATGTCGTTCGAGACGATGATCGGATAGAACGGCGAGGTCGACGCGTGCAGCATGTACGACTCGTTGAAGCGCGAATGCGGAATCGGACTGCGGCCGTCGCGGATGTGCAGGAACGAAGCCTGCGACAACGCGGCGAGCAGCTTGTGCGTGGAGTGCGTCGCGAACGTCGTCGGGCCTTTGTGGTCCTTCGGGTCGCCGTGCATC
>DATBIF010000347.1:0-4415 GCA_036557045.1 Steroidobacteraceae bacterium | reverse complement strand
TCGACAGCCAGCCGCCCTCCATCTGACGCATCTCGCGCCTCAGGACCTCGTCGTCGATGGAAGAAGTCCCCAGGAAGTTGATGTGCCGCACGTACACACGGTTGCCGGGTTCGATGAAGAAGGTCAGCGACACCTCCTTCTTCGCGTTGTCCGGCGTCGGCACCGGATCGATCTTGGCGAACGCGTAGCCCTGTTCACCCAACCGGTAGCTGATGAGCTGCTGCGACTGTGTCACCAGCTTGTTGGAGAACGTGTCCCCGGGATGCACCAGCACCAGGCGACGCAGCTGCGCCTCGGGCACGACCATCGTGCCCGCGAGCTTGACCTCGCCGATCTTGAAGATGTCGCCCTCGTGCACGTTCACCGTGATGAAGATGTCGTCCTTCTCCGGTGCGATCGCCACCTGCGCCGACTCGATCTGGAAGTTCGCGTAGCCGCGGTCCATGTAATAGGAGCGAAGCTTCTCCAGGTCGCCCTGGAGCGATTCGCGCGAGTAGCGGTCGTCCTGCTTGTAGAAGGAGAGCCAGTTGGGCGTGTTGAGCTCGAAGTCCTCGCGCAGCTGCTTGTCCTTGTAGCTCGAATTGCCGACGATGGTGATCTCGCGGATCTTGGCGCGCTTGCCCTCGGCGACGTTCACCGTGATCTTCACCTTGTTGCCCGGTACTTCCTCGACATTGGTGTCGATGCGCACCGCGTACTTGCCGCGGCTGAAGTACTGGTCGGTGAGGTACTGCTTGACCTCTTCCAGCACCGACTGGTCGTAGGTCTTGCCGGCGGCCAGCCCGACATTGCGCAGGCTCTTCTGCAGATCCTCGGTCTTGATGTCCTTGTTGCCCTTGATCTCGAAACTCTCGATGGACGGGCGCTCGAGGACCACCACCACCAGGGTGTTGCCGTCGCGGCGCAACTCCACGTCGCGGAAGAAGCCCGTCCTGTAGAGGGCGCGCAGGGCTTCCTGCAGACGCTGCTGGTCGAGGTGGTCGCCGATATTGACCGGCAGGTAGTTGTAAACCGTGCCCTCGGAGATGCGCTGCAACCCCTCGACGCGGATGTCGCCGACGGTGAATTCATCGAGGCCGCTGTTCTGCGCGTAGGCGCTCAGGGCGATGAGGCACAGCGCCAGCGGCGCAATCAGCTTGCGAATCATTCAGGGCCCATTGCTCGGGTTCTAGTTCAGGAAACGCGAGGTGATGTCGTTGTAAAACGCGAGGCTCATCAACAGCAGGAGCAGCGCGATCCCGACCTGCTGGCCGAGCACCTGGGCGCGCTCCGACAGGGGACTCCCCTTCGCGAGCTCGATCAACTGGAACAGCATCTGGCCGCCATCGAGGATCGGTATCGGCAGCAGGTTCAGCACGCCGAGACTGATGCTGACGATGGCGAGAAAAGTCAGGAATGGCCGCACGCCAACGCGGGCGGTCTCGCCGGCGAAGGCGGCGATGTTGATCGGACCGCTGATGTTCTTCACCGACACGCGGCCCATCACCATGTTCCAGAGCATGCTCACGGTGAGCTGCGACATGCTCCAGGTTTCGTAGCTCGCATGGCGCAGGGCTGCGAATGGTCCGAAGCGCTCGAGCTCGGCGCGCTGCAGCTCGACGCCAATCCGCCCAATGGTCGCGCCGGCGTCGTCCTTCTCGGCGCGGATCGTGACTGGAACGTTTCGCTCACCATCCTTGCCCCTGACGGTGAGGATCACGCGCTCGCCGGGCCGCTGGCGAATGTAATTCACGAAGTCGATGCTGGTGGGCACGCGCTGGTCGTCGACCGCCAGCACGTGATCGCCGGACCTGATGCCGGCCGCTGCCGCGGGACCGTCGGCAAGCGGGCGATCGACGATCGGCGGCACTTCCGGGGCCCGGAAATCGAAACCTATGCCCTTGAGCAGCGCGCCGGGTTCGGTCAGCCCGTGGCGTTCGCGGGCATCCGGCACGCTCAGCACCAGGTCCCGCTCCGTGCCCTTCGTCCCACGCACGCGCAGCTGCACACGGCCGTCGTCCAGCAGTTCCTCGAGCAATGCAAAGATCACGGCCTTGGGGTCGGCGGTCTTCTGATCGCCTACGCGCAGGATCTCGTCGCGCGGCTGCAACCCGGACTGCGCCGCGTGCGAACCGACCGTCACCTCGCCCACAACGGGATGGGTCTGCGGGACTCCCCACATGAAGAGAACCCAGTAAGCGAGAATCGCGAAGAGGAAGTTGAACACCGGCCCGGCGCACAGCACCAGCAGGCGTTGCCACACCGGGCGGCGCGTGAAGGAGCGATCGAGCTCAGCCGCGGCGACCGGCCCCTCGCGCTCGTCGAGCAGCTTCACATAACCACCGAGCGGAATCGCCGCGATCGCGTATTCGGTGCGATCGGCACCGGCGGTGCGCATCCACAGCGGGCGACCGAAGCCGATCGAGAACCTGAGGACCTTGAAGCCGAGCCGCTTCGCGACCCAGAAGTGGCCGAACTCGTGCACCGCGACCAGGACGCTGATCGCCACGACGAAGGCCAGGATGGAGATGGCAACCGGCATCAGGCAAGGGCTCCCGCGACTGGATCAGGGGTAGCGCCTTCCAGGCGCGAAATCAACTTCGCGGCCGACTGCCGCGCTGCTCGGTCAGCGGCCAGAACGCTCTCCAGGTTCCGCACGGGCACTGCTGCCACGCCATTGAGCACGCCCTCAATGACCACTGGTATCGACGTAAAGTTCAGACGCTCGTCGAGGAATGCCGCGACGGCCGCTTCGTTGGCCGCATTCAGGATGGCCGGCGCAGTGCCGCCGGCTCGCGCCGCCTGCTGGGCGAGGCGCAGGCACGGGAAGCGGTCCAGGTCCGGCGCCTCGAACGTCAGTCGTCCCAGGCGCACCACGTCCAGGGAGTCGACACCCGATTCGCGCCGCTCCGGCCAGAACAGCGCATGTGAAATTGGCGTGCGCATGTCGGGATTGCCAAGTTGCGCGAGCATCGATCCGTCGACGTACTCGACCATGGAGTGCACCACGCTCTGCGGATGCACGACCACCTGAACGTCGTCCGGGCCGACGCCGAAGAGCCAGCAGGCCTCGATCAGCTCCAGGCCCTTGTTCATCAGTGTGGCGGAGTCCACGGAGATCTTGCGCCCCATCGCCCAGTTGGGATGGGCACAGGCCTGCGCGGGTGTGACGTTGCAGAGTTCCACGGCCGGCGTGCCCAGGAACGGACCGCCGGATGCAGTCAGCAGGATGCGGCGCACGCCCGCGGGCCGTTGACCAGCGGACGAACTGTGGGGCAGGCATTGGAAGATGGCGTTGTGTTCGCTGTCGATGGGGATGAGTTGCGCGCCGCTCGCACGCACGGCCTCGATCAGCAGGCTCCCGGACATCACCAGCGCTTCCTTGTTGGCGAGGAGCAGTCGCTTGCCGGCCTTGGCGGCAGCCAGCGTCGGCAGCAATCCGGCTGCGCCGACAATCGCTGCCATCACGATTTCGCTCTGCGGAAGTCGCACGACGTCCTCGAGTGCGCGCTCGCCGCGCAGGACGCGTGTCGCCAGCCCCGCTCCCTTGAGGCGCTCAGCGAGCCGCGCCGCCGCTGCGGGATCGACCAACACCGCAACCTCGGGGCGATGCGCCACGCATTGCTCGAAGAGCCGCGCATCGTTGGATCGCGCGCTGAGCGCCACGACGCGCAGCGCGGCGCCGTGCCGGGAAATCACGTCGAGCGTGCTGGCGCCGACACTGCCCGTCGAACCCAGAATGACGATGCCGGTCACGGCTGCGTCTCCATCCAGCGCAGACCCAGCAGGAACGTCGGCGCGGCGGCCGTGATGCTGTCGATGCGGTCGAGCACGCCGCCGTGGCCCGGAAAGATCGAGCCACTGTCCTTCACGCCCGCGTAGCGCTTGAACATGCTTTCGGTGAGGTCACCGACGATGGAGATGAGCACGACCGCCACGCACAGCGACAGGAACGCCACGCGCCGCAGGTGAAACCACCACGCACCGATCGCCGCCACGGCCACCGCTGCCGCCAGCCCGCCCAGCACACCCTCCCAGGTCTTGCTGGGGCTCACGCGCGGCGCCAGCTTGATGCGGCCGAAGTGACGCCCGGCGAAGAACGCGCCGGTGTCGGCGGCCCAGACCAGCAGCAGCAGGAACAACACGAGCTGTGGCCCACGCGTCGCGAGGCCGTCGCCCGGTTGCAGATAAAGATGAGCGATCGCGACCCACGCCGGAACGAGCACCAGCAGGCCGCTGCCCGCCACCGTGGCGCGGTTGTGCGAGCCCGGCGCCAGGCTGATCCAGACGAACGCGAGAATCCACCACCCGAGCGCCACCAGCAGCAGCGTCTGCAGTTGCTGCTCGTCTTGCGAAAAGCGCCACACCAGGAACATCGCGATCGCTACCGCGATCACGTAGAGCCAGCGTGCCGCTGCGGCTGGAAAGCGCGGGAA
>DATBIF010000346.1:0-6127 GCA_036557045.1 Steroidobacteraceae bacterium | reverse complement strand
GTGGGTTTCTGGTACACAAACTCTTCGGGGAACCCGAGGTCGGCCGAGAAGTGCGAAGAGAATCCCGCTTCCCGGGCACGGTCGAACGGCACGACGATGCCGGTGGCGCCTTGCGGCGCCGTCAGGTGATAGCCATCGACCTCGAATTCGTTCTGCTTCGCCTCGCCACCAAAGATCGGGTGCTGATCGAGCATCAGCACGGTTCCCTCCGGGCGACCCTTGCGGTACGTCCAGCAGGCGGAGAGTCCGGCGATGCCGCACCCTACGATGACGACATCCACGCTCTCACCGGTATCCCTGGCCGCGCGCAGTAACTTGTCGAATTCCTGGTTGCGAATGCCGCCGTGCGCGGCGTTCACGACCTCGTGGGTGTTGCCGTTCGAGCGCGCGTAATCGCCGATGCCGCCGGGCCCGGTCCAATCCGGACCCAGGCCGGTCATCGGAGCTGCGACCGTCTGCGCCTGCGCAGTGCGCATCGCCGCTGGCGATGCCATGCCGAGGAGCGCGGCGCCCGCTCCCACCAGCGTGCCGCCTACGAAATCGCGGCGAGTCACCGAGTCCGGTGGCAAGTCCGGCGAGCTCGCGGCGCGCTTCCTGTCTCTGCTCACGCGGCGCGCTTCGCAAGATTCATGACGGCGATCGTGCAGCCGACCGAGAAGATCGGAATCGGCGCGTAGAACCACAGTTCGCCGGTAGAGCCTTCGGCAGCGCCGGCGAGCGCGACGTAGGTCCGGATCTCCAGACCGCCCTGCCCGGCCTCGCGCCAGGTGTCTTCATCGCGATAGGCGAGCAGCGCTTCGCGATCGTTGGCGAGAAACTTGCGCAGGAACTCGCGATCCCAGGGCTCGTTGATCTTTCCCGAGTCCGGCGTCGCCGGCCAATGCGAGATACCACCCGTGCCGATGACCGCGATGCGCTCGGGCGCCCGGTCGCAGGCGCGTCGCAAGGCGCGGCCGAACTCGTAGCAACGCTTGAGCGGAATGAGCGGGGGGCCCTGGCAGTTGATGTTCACCGGGACCACGGCCAGGTCGTAGCGCGGCGTGAGGAAGCTCAGGGGCACCATGATGCCATGATCGAACTTCCACTCCTCGGCGTACGCGAGGTCGATGTCCAGCATTACTTCCGTGATCAGGCGCTTCGAGAGCTCGGGCGCCCCGGGCACACGCGCGTGCCGGATGCCGAGCCAGGCTTCATCCTCGATCGGCCCTTCGTAGTGCTCGCCCATGCCCATGCAGATCGCGGGCATGTTGTTCATGAAGAAGTTGGCGAAGTGCTCGGCGCCAATGACGACGAGAGCATCCGGACGCGTCGCCTCGATCGCCTGCCGCATGCGGTCATAGCTCGCGTAGAACGCATCGCGAACCTTCGGGTCGGCGCGCTCCCTGCGGCCAGTGATGCCCGGCGCGTGGCTGCAGACTCCCGCAAATACCAGGCTCACGAACGGCCCTCCGCGCGCGTGTAGAGACCGCCTCGCACCGGGCCGTACCTGCGCTCGCCTTCGCGCATCGCCTCGATGTAGGCATTCCATTCGAAGCCGCGCAGCGCCGCGTAGTGCATGAGCAGCTGCCCGTTCACGCCCATGACATAGAGAAGGCCGATGTCCGACTCGCGGAACGCGCGCTGCTCCTCATCGGTCAATTCGTATTCCGCGAGCAGCTCCTCGAAGCTCTCCTGGTAACGCCGGCGCACCGCTGGATCGCGATTGAGCTGGTAGATGAGCTTTTGCACGGCGTACAGGCTCATATACGCCCCTGCTGGCGTCCGCGCTTGCGCGCCGGCACGCGCGGCTGCGCGCGTGCCGCCTCGCGCGTCTGCAGGACCTCTTCGAGCTCCTGCAGCAGGAGAAAGAGGTGGCTGAGTCGCTCGGACCCGAAGCTCCGCGCAATCTCCGCGTAAGTCGCCTCCGAAAACGGCGCGTGCGAGACAATCAGCCGCAGCCCCTTGGGCTCGAGACTGATGACGTTGCGACGCAGGTCCGCGTCGGCCTGCGTGCGCTTGATGAGGGCACGCGCTTCCATGTCGGGCAGGATGCGCGACAGGCTGGGCGCGAGCAGGAACGTGGCGCTCGCAAGCTCCGTCACTTCCATCGGTCCCGAGTGGGCCAATGCGCGCAACACGCGCCATTGTTGCTCCGTCACGCCGTGCTGCCGCAGCCCCGGCCGGAACCTGCGCATGACAGCCTCGCGCGCGCGCAGCAATGCCATCGGCAGCGATTGCGAAAAGGTGCGCATCGGCAGCGCCCGCTGCGCAACGTGCGAGTCCGTCCCACGTTTAGCTTTCATCGGCCACCACCGGGTTGCGGAGCGTCCCTACGCGTGCAATGTCGACTTCCACTTCATCGCCGGGGCGCAGGTATCGGGGCGGGTCGAGTCGCGCTCCCGCCCCGCTCGGCGTGCCCGTCAGAATCACATCGCCCTTCTCCAGCGTGCAGAAGGTCGAGAGGTAATGAATGAGATAGGGAATCGGGAAGAGCATACGGTCGCTGGTGTCGTCCTGGCGCGTCTCGCCGTTGACGCGCGTTACGATGCGCAGCGGCGCTCCGCCAACCTCATCGGCGGTGACGAGACAGGGGCCGAGCGCGCCCGAGCGATCGAAGTTCTTCCCCTGCGTCACGTTGAACTTGGAGTGGCGCAGCCAATCGCGCACCGACCCTTCGTTGGCGCAGGTGTAGCCGAACACGTGCTGCATGGCCTGGTCCTGCGGGACTCTCCGGCCGCCGCGGCCGATGATCACCGCGATCTCGCCTTCGTAGTCGAGCTGTTCCGACTCGCGTGGCCGCACGATCGGCTGGGCGTGCGCCGAGAATGAGGTGTGGGAGCGCATGAAGAGACTCGGGTAGCGCGGCCGCTCACTGCCGTCCTGGTACTCCTCGTTGCGCTCGGGGTAGTTCACGCCGATGCAGAAGTAGCGCACGCAGCGCCCGGCGGGACTCAGGAACTGCACCTCATCCAGCGAATAGTCCGCACGCGTGGCGCTCACCAGGATCGCTCGCGCTGCTTCGAGCTGTCCTTCGCGCACGAACGAGATCACATCGCTCGCGCCCACCTTGCGCTCCCGCAGATCGACGACACCGCCGGCCGCCAGCGCGCCGAACGAGTCCCGCCCGCCGATGCGGAAGTTGAGCAGCTTCACGCCGCGTCCTCCTTGAGGAGGCCGGCGCGCTTGAGCACGCCATCCAGCCGGCGCTCGAGCTCCGCGGTCGCCGGCATCATCGGCAGGCGGTGCTGGTTCGCAGCCACGAGTCCCAGGCGTTTCATCATGTACTTGATCGGGATCGGGTTGGTGTCGAAGAACACCGCCTGGTTGATCTCGAGCAGATCGCGATGCAGGCGCTGGGCGCGATCCAGATCGCCGCGCCACACCGCTTCGCAGAGCTCCACCAGCACCTGCGGACGCAGATTACCGACCGCGTTCATGAGCCCGCACGCGCCGATCGCCATCATCGGGAAGCTCAGCTCCTCGAGGCCGACAAAGATCCTGAAATCGCTCCCGAGCGCTACGAGACATTCCGCGACGAACCCGAGATCGTTCACCGCATGTTTCATTCCCACGAGCGTCGGCGATTTCGCGCGCAGTTCCTTGAGCGTATCGAGCGTCACGCCGACCGCGGCGCGCCCCGGGATGTGATAGACCATCCAGGGCAGGTCGCTGATCCTGGCGAGCTCCAGGTAGTAGGCGATGAGCCCGCGCTGCGGCGGACGCAGATAGTAAGGAGTGACAATAAGTAAAGCGTCGGCCCCGGCCCGCGCCGCATGCTCGGTGAGCTCGCGCGTCTCACGCAGCGATTGCGAGCCGGTCGCTGCCACTACCGGAATGCGCCTGGCAGTCACCTCGACAGCGACGTCCACGAGTTGATTGCGCTCCTCCACCGTCAGCGTCGACGGTTCGGCGGTGGTTCCGTTCACCAGGACGCCGTGCGAGCCATTCCTCACCTGCAGCTCGACGAGGCGACCGAAGGCGTCGTAGTCCACCTCATCGCCGCGAAATGGAGTAATCAACGGCGGGATGGAGCCCTTGAGCCGATCCGGTTGCATCGTCATGCCCCCTCTGTGCCCCGAGCCCGTTTACGCACCCAGTTTCGGCACGCGGTGCGTCCCGTGCGCGAGGCAGATGTTCTTGGTCTCCATGTAGAAGTCGAAACTGTAGTCACCACCGTCGCGCCCGATACCGCTCGCCTTCATGCCGCCGAACGGCGTGGGCAGGTGCCGGTTGTTCTCCGAGTTCACCCACACCATGCCCGCGTCCACCCGGTGCGCCATGCGCAGCGCGCGCCCCACATCGCCGGTCCAGATGTACGCCGTGAGACCGTAGTCGGTGTCGTTCGCCAGCGCGAGCGCTTCGGCTTCGTCGCTGAAGGGCACGACGGTCAGTACCGGTCCGAAAATCTCTTCACGCGCGACCCGCATCGTGTTGCTGGCATCCACGAACAGTGTCGGCTGCACGTAGCAGCCCTGCTGCTGAGTTTCGACGCGTCCGCCGCCGGCACGAATCCGTACGCCCTCCTCGAGCGCCAGCCTGAAATAGCCGAGCACCTTGTCGAGGTGGCGCGGATGAATCAGCGGCCCGACGTCGGTCGCCGGATCGAGCGGGTGACCCACTCTGAGTGTCCCGATGCGCGCGACGATCCGTTCCACGAACCGGTCATGGATCGAACGCTGCAGCAGCAGCCGGCTCGACGAGGTGCAGCGCTCACCATTGAGGCTGTAGATCATGAACACCGCCGCATCCAGCGCGCGGTCGAGATCCGCATCCTCGAACACCACGACCGGGTTCTTCCCGCCGAGCTCCAGATGCACGCGCTTCAGCGTTGGCGCGCCCTGGCTCATGATGAGGCTCCCGGTCTTCGATTCGCCGATGAAGGCCGTGGCCCGGATCGCCGGGTGCTCGGTGAGCAACCTGCCAGCCTGCTCGCCGATGCCATTCACGACATTCACGACGCCCGCGGGAACGCCCGCCTCGGTCATGATTTCCGCGAGCAGCATGGCGGTGAGCGGGCTCCATTCCGCGGGCTTGTGCACCACCGTGCATCCGGCCGCGAGCGCCGGCGCAATCTTCCAGGTCGAGAGCATGAAGGGCGTGTTCCACGGCGTGATCACGGCCACCGGTCCGATGGGCTGGCGCACCGTGTAGTTCGTGTGCTCGCTCGCCGGCAGCGACAATCCTTCGGCAGCGCCGGGAGCGCGATCGGCGTAGAAGCGGAAGTTCTCAGCGCCGCGCAGCGCCGCACCGCTCATGAAGCGCAGCGCTTGACCCGTGTCCATGCATTCGATGAAGGCGATCTCCTCGCGACGCGCCTCGATGGCATCCGCCACGCGATGCAGAATGGCGCGACGCTCATCGCCCGATCTGGCGCGCCAGCCCGCGAATGCATCGCGCGCCGCTGCAGCGGCGGCCTCGACATCGCGCGCATCGCCGCAGACCAGTTGGTTGAGCACGGACCCATCGACGGGCGACGCATTGTCGATGATCTGGCCGCTGGTGCCGCGTACCGCCTTGCCGCCAATGAAGTGTCCAAGGGGCGCGCCGCGAAACCGCTGCAGGTACGCGGTGGCCTTCTGCAGGTTGGCTTCCAATGTGCCGGTAGCAGCCATCAGGAAGCAGCCTTCCGCTCGCGACGTTTCACGTGCTCGTGCAGGTTGTTCTTCTTGCAGGTGAGCAGCGCGTCGATTTCCTGCATCTCGAGCGAGATCCCGAGCGGAATGCGCTCGAACAGTGGCGCGAGGAATTCAGTGACGGTCGCGAAGATCGCCTCGCACGCGCGCTTGCGCGTCTCGAGATCACGCCCGTGCCCGACACGCAGCATGATGTGGACGAAGCCGTTGTCGGGATGCCCGTCGGCCACCAGGTAGTGATCCGCCCGGTAGGCGCGAATGCGGATGCCGCCGAGCGGAAACACGCCGGTCGCCAGCGCGCTGGCGCGCAGCGCCTGCAGGAAGCGTGGAAAATCGACACTCTCGCTCAGGTTGGCGGAGTACTCGATCAGAATGTGCGGCACGCTGCCCTCGCCCGCGGTCCACGGCGTGTGCGCCGGGTACTTAACATCATAATCATCTCGGGTGCCGGGGCTGTCAAGACGCGATCGGCGGCGCCATCGCAGCCTGTCAGGTCAGAAACGAACGCGCCGGGG
>DATBIF010000345.1:0-7031 GCA_036557045.1 Steroidobacteraceae bacterium | reverse complement strand
CCCGGTGGAGTTGCCCGTCGCGCGACGGCGCTACGCGAGCTCTTGGCGCTGGCTACCAGCGGCGAACAGGAGTTCCTCGTCCGGCTCCTCATGGGCGAGCTTCGCCAGGGCGCGCTCGCCGGTGTGATGACCGATGCGATCGCGGCGGCCGCGCAAGTGCCGGTCGGTGACGTGCGCCGCGCGATGATGTATTCGAAAGGTGTGGGCGCCGTTGCGCGCGCGGCACTGCTCGAGGGTACGCGCGGCCTGCTGGATTTTCAGCTCGAGCTCCTCTCCCCGGTTGCGCCGATGCTCGCGCAAACAGCCGCGGATGCGGCCGAAGCGCTGCGCATCCTCGGCGGCGAGGCGCTCTTCGAATGGAAGATGGATGGTGCGCGCATCCAGGTGCACAAGGCCGCAGACACCGTTCGCATCTACACGCGAAATCTCAACGACGTGACCGCGGCCGTGCCTGAGATCGTCGAGGCTGTGCGCGCGCTGCCGGTGCGCGAGGTGATCCTCGACGGAGAAGCCATAGCCTTCACGCTGTCCGGCCGCCCGCATCCATTCCAGGTCACGATGCGCCGCTTCGGCCGCAAGCTGGATGTCGGGACGATGCGCGCCGAATTGCCGATCACGGCGTTCTTCTTCGATTGCCTGCGGCTGGACGCACAGACGCTGGTCGCGCTGCCCACGCGCGAGCGCTTTCGCAGTCTCGCGAAAGCGGTTCCCCACGCATTGCAGATCCCGCGGCTGGTGACCTCGTCCGCCACCGAGGCGCAGGCGTTCTACGAGGCTGCACTCACGGCGGGGCACGAAGGTGTGATGGCGAAGTCACTCGAGGCGCCGTACGAGGCCGGCAGTCGGGGCGCCAGCTGGCTCAAGATCAAGCGCGCCCATACGCTCGACCTGGTGGTGCTTGCCGCAGAGTGGGGACACGGCCGGCGCACCGGCAAGCTCTCCAACCTGCACCTGGGCGCGCCCGACCCGGCGACCGGCGAATACGTGATGCTCGGCAAGACCTTCAAGGGCCTCACGGACGCCATGCTCGAATGGCAGACCCGGGAGCTGCTCGCGCGCGAGGCGCGTCGTGATGAATGGACCGTCTACGTGCGGCCGGAGCTGGTCGTGGAAGTTGCTTTCAGCGATCTGCAGGCCAGTCCCCGCTATCCGGGCGGGCTCGCACTGCGACTCGCGCGCGTGAAGCGCTATCGCGACGACAAGCGCGTCGAGGAAGCCGACACGATGGATTCCGTGCGGCGCATCTTCGAGGCGCAGCAATAGGGAAGGTCTGCGACCGGCGGTCACCAGCTGGCGAGCGGCGGGAGGCTCATCAGGTAGGCGTCCGGGTTCGCGTCGGTCATGAAGCCGAAGCGCGTGCCGCGGTCATAAACGAGATTGAACTCGACGTAGCGCCCACGCTTCGCGAGCTGGCGGGCACGGTCGGCGGCGTCGAACGGTGTATCGATCCGCCGCTCCAGGATCGCCGGGTACACCTCGAGGAACGCTTTGCCGACCTGTTGCAGGAACGCGAGATCGGCGCTCCAGTCGGTCCCGCGCAGGTTGTCGAAGAAAATCCCACCCACGCCGCGCCGCTCGTGGCGATGCGGCAGGAAGAAGTACCGATCGCACCATTCGCTGTACTCCTGGTAGGCGTCGGGGCGATAGCTGTCGCAGGCGCCGTGCAATGCCTGGTGAAATGCGCTGGTATCGTCGGGATACTCGATTGCCGGCGTCAGGTCCGAGCCGCCGCCGATCCAGTCGATGCTGGTCGCGAGGTAACGCAGGTTCAGGTGCACCGTGGGTGCGTGCGGATTGGCGGGATGCGCGACCAGCGAAATGCCGCAGGCCACGAATTCTCCCGCCGATTCTTGCGCACCCGGCAGCTGCGCGATGCCAGCCTCGGACAGGGTGCCCCACACGCGACTGACATTGACGCCGACCTTCTCCAGCACGGCGCCGCGCATCAGGCGCATGTGCCCGCCGCCCTTGAGACGATGCTCCGCGGGCCTGCTCCAGCGCGTCGATTCGAAGCGCGCCGCAGAGGAACGGCCTTCGATGGTTTCGAATCGCGTGCAGATGCGCGACTGCAGATCCTCGAACAGACTCGTGGCCTGCCCCGCACGCTCGCTGCTCGCCGCGACCATCATTTGCAAAATGCTAGGGGCGCACGCGCGTCGATGCAATGCGCCCGCCCTGGAACCCTGCACCGGTTCGGTCTTCCCGGGAAATGTCGTAGGATCGGTGTGCGACTGCGCCGCGCGCGCGGCAGCGAGCGCCGCGCCCAAGGTACCGAGCCTCATGCCAACACCCATCCCGGATCCAGCAGACCTGGAGCTCACGCCGGCGCAAATGATCTCCATGGGCGAGGCCGTGCTGCACCGTGTCGTCGGTCACCTCGCCACGATTCGCGAGCAGCCGGTTCGCGGCGATGTCGACGCCGCCGCGTTATGCCGCTCGCTGCGCGAGCCCGCACCCGAAAGGGCGTCGGCCCTCGAACCGTTGCTCGAGGCGCTCTTCGAGGAATGGATCCCACGCTCGTTCAACACCGCGAGCCCCGGTTACCTCGCATACATCCCGAGCGGCGGCGTATTTCCCGCGACGCTCGCGGACCTGATCGCGAATGGCGTGAATCGCTACACGGGCGTGTGGCTCGCAGCCCCGGCCCTGGTGCAGCTCGAGGCGAACGCGCTCGAGTGGCTGCGCGAGTGGATGCAGTTTCCCGCCACTACGCGCGGGCTGTTCACCACCGGCGGCTCGATGGCGAACTTCACCGGGATCGTCTGCGCACGCGAACGTGGACTGGGCGCCAGGATCCGCGATGGCGTGATGTACGCCTCGGACCAGGTACACCACTCGGTCGCAAAGTCGGCGCGACTCGCCGGCATCATGCCGGATCGTATTCGCTCCATCCCGGTGGACGGCAGCTTGCGCATGCGGGTCGACGTACTCGCCGACAGCATCACGCGCGATCGCGCGGCAGGCCTCGTGCCGTTCCTCGTCGTCTCTTCGGCCGGCACGACCAATACCGGCGCAGTCGATCCGCTCGCTGACATCGCGTCCGTGTGCCGTGACCGCGGACTCTGGCATCACATCGATGGCGCCTACGGCGCGTTCTTCCACATGTGCCCGGAGTTGCGGCCCTTGCTCGCGGGTCTGCCGCAGGCCGATTCCCTCACGCTGGATCCGCACAAGGGCATGTTCCTCCCGTATGGCACCGGAGCGCTGCTGGTGCGCGATGGCCAGGCGCTGCGCGCGGCGCATTCCGTGACCGCGAGCTACATGCCTGCGAGCCAGGACGACACCGGGTTGTATGACCCCCATCAGTACGGGCCGGATCTGTCGCGGGGTTTTCCGGGGTTGCGCGTCTGGATGGCGGTGAAACTCTTCGGCGCCGAGCGCTATCGCGCAGCGATTGCGGAAAAGCGCGCCCTCGCCCTCGATGCGGCGCGCAGGATCGCCGCCATTCCGAGCCTGGTGATGGACGCACCCCCACAGCTTTCGCTGTTCGCCTTTCACCTGGAATGGCCCGGCTCGACGCGCGACGCACAGAACCGCGCGACGCGCGAGTTGCTGGAGCGCGTTACGCGACGCGGGAAGGTGATGCTGACCGGCTGCGAGGTGGATGGCCGCTTTCTCGGGCGGGTGTGTGTCCTCAGTTTTCGCACGCGCCGCGATCGCATCGACGCGTGTGTCGAGCACCTGGCAGAAGAGGCTGGTGCCAGCGTGCGCGGGCCGTAACGGCAGCGTCGCGGCTCAGCCGCCCGGCAGGTAGAGCGTCTCGCGATATCTCATGCCGGCCGTCTCGACGGCCGCGCCAGCCACGAAGCGCGGGCGGTAGCGGGCTTCCCTGATGGCCCTCAGCACGAGCTTGGCGGTTTTCTCCGGCACATCCGTGACCAGCGTGGGCCCGCGGACGCGCCCATCGGCAGCGACGGTGAACTCGATCTCTGCAACGCGCTCGACGTAGCGGTCGGCGTCTGGCGGACGGTGCGCGACACCCGGCGGCCGATAGAAGATCTGTACCGGAACGTCGAACGCAGTCGTGCCACCCGCCCCCGGCACATTCATCGCCGTCCAGGCTTCTCGGTACGCTTGCAGCGCCTTGTCCGTATCGCCGGCGAGCATGTGCCAGTCGGCGAGGTCGAGCCGTGCCTGGGCGAGGTCCGCGGCACTCCCGCCCCGGGTCTCGAGAATCTTGATCACGAACTCGAGCGCGGCCTCCCCCTCGCGATTGGGAGCCGAGTAGCTGCTCGACCCGCTCGCGTCGTTGACGATGAACTCGGGGCCATACAGGTATTCGAGCCGATGCGCTCGCGCAATGCCCCGCAAGGGCACGACCATCAGCAGGTTCTTCTCCTTGCCGAGATCGCTGGCAATCCCCAGGCCGCGTACCTGCAGATCGCGCGCGGTGCTGTATCGTCCCATCTGCTCGAACCAACCCGCGTTGCGCTCGATTTCATTCACCAGCCGCGGGATATCCTTGCGATAGGCCGATACGGCGACGCGCATCGCGAACTGTTGCTCGCGCGTGACGCTGTCGTAGTCGCCGAGCGCCAGGTAGTTGCGGATGAGGGCATCCATCAGGTCGAGTTGCTGGGGGTTGAGGAGCCCGTCCGCCTTGCGGCTCACGTCGATCGCGCGGTTCAGCATGTCGAGCGAGACACCGTAGTCGCCATTCTCGGAATAGATCGCGCCCAGTCCCGCCAGCGCGGCCACGAGCTCATGCGAATCGGCGCCCTTGTGTGCCTCAACGATGCCGAGCGCGCGCCTGTAGCTCTGCTCCGCACCGGAGTCATCGTGCATGCGCCGCTGCGCGGTGGCGAGATTGAGGAGCGGGTTGACCAGTTCCATGGCGCCCGGCCCGTATTCCTTCTCGACAAGGGAAACCTGCTCACGCGTGGCCACGAGCGACCCGGCGGCATCGGGCGGCGCGACGGAGAGCCCGGGTGCCGGCTCCGGATTCTTTGCCGGCGCGTCCTGCGCGGACCCTTGCTGCATGGACAAGGTCGCCAGGAGCGCGATCGACAGGTCTCGCAGCGCTCCAATCGTCAAGGCTCGCAGAGGTTGTGCCGCATCCGCCATGGACACCCCGGGAAAATCAGTATACCCACGGCGGGAGGCGACGGCAGGCGGGCTCGTGCCGGCACGAACCCCAGCGGGCTGCGACCAATGGCGGCGCTATGGAACCCCGGGGCGCGTCGACGGTCGACAAGCAATGTCACTCAAGGAAGGACCCCCGATGAGTTCCCTGCTGGAACTGGCCAGGTACGGCCAGAGCTACTGGCTCGACGACCTGAGCCGGACCCTGATCGAGAGCGGCGAGCTCGAGCGCCGCGTCAAGGACGCGGGCCTGAGCGGCGTCACGGACAATCCCGCGATCTTCAATGCGGCTCTCGACGGCAGCGACGCGTACGACGCGCAGATCCGCCGCTGCGCCGGCATGCATCCCATCCAGATCTACGAGGCGCTGATCGTCGCGGACGTGCGCGATGCCTGCGACATTCTGCGTCCCGTGTACGACAGCACCGCGGGACGCGACGGCTTCGTGAGCCTCGAGGTGTCGCCGCAGCTGGCGCGCGATACGCAAGGCTCGATCGTCGAAGCGCGCCGCCTGTGGGAAGCGGTGGAGCGGCCCAACCTGCTCATCAAGATCCCGGGAACGCCAGAAGGTGTCCCCGCCATCGAGACGCTGCTGGTCGAAGGCATCAACGTCAACGTCACCCTGCTGTTCGCGATCGAAAGCTACCAGGCCGTCGCGCAGGCCTACGTGCGCGCGCTCGAACAACGTAACGCGCGGAACGAGCCGATCGACCGCATCGCATCGGTCGCGAGCTTTTTCCTCAGCCGCATCGACACGCTGGTGGACGAGAAGCTGCAGGACCGCATCAAGGCGGGCGATCCGCTCGGCAGGGAATTGCTGGGCCGGATCGCGATCGCCAATGCCAGGCTCGCCTACCAGCATTTCAAGGAAGTGGTCGAGGCGACGCGCTGGAAAGCGCTCGAGCGCGCCGGCGCCAGGCCGCAACGGCTGCTGTGGGCGAGCACCAGCACCAAGAATCCGGCGTACGATGACCTCATGTACGTGGAGCCGCTCATCGGGCCGCAGACCGTCAACACCATGCCGGCGAAGACGATCGCGGCGTTCGCCGATCACGGCAAGGCAGCGGCGACGCTCGAGCTCGACATCAGGGAAGCGTGGCAGGCCATCGAGGATCTCGGCAAGACCGGCATCAACCTCGCACGCGTGACCGAGCAGCTCCTCGAGGAAGGGATCGACAAGTTCACCAAGGCATCGAACCAAACCCTGCAGAAGATCACCAACAAGGCGCCCATCGCGAGCGTTCGCTAAAAGGAATCGCATGCAAGAATCCCTGGCGGATGCCCTGGTGATCTTCGGCATCACGGGCGACCTCGCCTACAAGAAGATCATTCCCGCCGTCGCGAACCTCGTGCGCCGTGGGCGGCTCCAGGGCGCGGTGCTCGGAGTGGCGCGCGAATCCTGGACCAGGGAGCGGCTCGAGGAGCGGATAGCGGCGAGCCTGCGCGAGCACGGAGACGGCGTCGACCCGCAGGTGTTCGCCACGCTGTGCGGCAAATTGAGCTACGTCACCGGTGACTACCGGGATGACACCACGTTTCGCAGGCTCAAGGAAGCGCTCGGCGAGGCGCGTGCGCCACTGCATTACCTCGCCATCCCGCCGAGCCTGTTCGGCGATGTGGTCACCAAGCTTGCCGCTTGCGGTGCAGCCCGCGGCGCGCGAGTCGTGGTTGAGAAACCGCTGGGCCGCGACCTGAAGAGCGCGCGCACACTCAATCGCATGCTGGCCCAGGTCTTCGAAGAGTCGCAGATCTTCCGGATCGATCATTTTCTCGGCAAGGAGCCGGTGCAGAACCTGCTCTACTTCCGCTTCGCCAACGCCTTCCTGGAGCCGCTCTGGAACCGCGAGCACGTCGCCAGCGTGCAGCTCACCATGGCCGAATCGTTCGGGATCGAGGGCCGCGGCAGGTTGTACGAGGAGCTGGGCGCGATTCGCGACGTCGTGCAGAAC
>DATBIF010000344.1:0-2927 GCA_036557045.1 Steroidobacteraceae bacterium | reverse complement strand
ATCCTCGAGCATCCCTGCGGCCCGCGGCGAAAGCGGCTTCTTGGCCGCCTGCGCCTCGAGCTCGTGCATGTAGTCCTCGATCTGCTTCGGATAGGTCTTCACATAGCTCATCGCTTCACCGGTCATGTTCCGGTAGGTGTTCTCGTGACTGATGATGCGAATCTGCGGAAACGTGGCGCGATAGACCTGGTTGCCGAAATTGTGATCGCCATGCCAGTGAGTCGTGATGAGCGTGGAGACCGGCTTGTCGGTCAGCGAACGGATCAGCTTGATCGCGTTACTCGCGGCGAGCGGCGAGCCGCCGCCATCGACCACCACCACGTCCTGCTCATTCACGATGACCGCCGCGTTGCATTCCACCGGCTGGCGCAGCGGGTCCGGCCGCCGAATCAGATAGATCCCGGGCTTCACCGGCACCAGCTCGAGGTCATAGATGCCAGCGGCCGGCGCGGGCGCGGCCAGGACCACGAGCAGAATGAGCAGGACGTTCGTTTTCATCGGTCAACCTCGCAGCTCCAGGTGAGGCGAATATGCGACACGCAAACGCTGCGGGCGAGCGTTGCGCGGTGTCCTGACCGGAATGCGGGACTGGCGGATCGACGCTGCGCCGGGACCGCGGGAGCAGCAGCCGAAGCGAAGGGCGCAGGGCCTGGGTCGAAGATGGGACCAACGCTGGCGCATTCGTCTCGTGAATGAGCCCGTTCATCGCGTTTTTCGGACCGTTCGTCGCAGTCGACCCGCGTTCGGGCGGGAATTGGTACGACCCGGCGCATAATGCGGTGGACTCGGCGGTCGCGGGCTACACTCTTCACCGAATGATGCGGACCAGTGAATCGCTAGTGCTCCCGGCGCAGTCGCCCGCTGAGACGTACCGTCAGCGCGACAGTGTAGAAGCGGCGCGGCGGGAACCAGAGGT
Source organism: Steroidobacteraceae bacterium (assembly GCA_036557045.1). GTDB lineage: Bacteria > Pseudomonadota > Gammaproteobacteria > Steroidobacterales > Steroidobacteraceae > DATBVX01. The sequence goes on along the minus strand of DATBIF010000344.1, from coordinate 2,011 downwards.
CGCCGGCCGCAGCCTGCACGACGTCGTACGGACGCGAGGCGCCATCCACGTCCAGGTCTTCAGCGCCCTGTTCTGGACCGCGATGTTCGCCATGCACACGCTGCAAAGCGCGCTCGTGAACCAGTACAGCGAAGTCGCCTCGATCCTCTGGCGGGCAGGATTCAGCGTACTGGGATTTGTGTTGTGCCTGCCCCTCGGCTGGGTCCTGCGCCGCAGCCTCGGCTGGAGCCTGCGTTACCAGGCGCTGGCCGTCGCCGCGATCTGCATCCCACTCGCGGTCATCTACGCGACGCTCGGGCACTTGGTGTGGTTCGGGGTGCTCAAGCACAACCTGCCTTACGGGGCGATCACCAACATCGCACTGCAGTCGCTCTACAACCTGCTCCTGTTCCTGATGTGGGCGGGACTGTGCGCCGCGATCCTGTATGCCGCACGGCTCCGCGAGCGCGAGCGCAGCCTCCTGGAGGCGCGTGCGCTGGCGCACCAGGCGCAGTTGCAGATGCTCCGCTACCAGATCAATCCGCACTTCCTGTTCAACACGCTCAATGCCGTTTCCGCGCTGGTCGTCACCGGGCAGGCCGAAGCGGCCGACGAAGTGATCGCCAAGCTGGCGCGCTTCTTCCGCAATGCACTGAGCCGCGAAGCCACGGCCAAGGTGAGCCTCGGCGAAGAGATCCGCGTGCAGGCGGAATATCTCGACATCGAGCTGACACGCTTCGGCGACCGGATGCGTTTCAGGACTTCGATCGCCGATGGGCTCGATCGCGCGCTGGTGCCGCACCTGATCCTGCAGCCGTTGATCGAGAACGCCGTCAAGCACGGCGTCGCGCGGATGTCGGAGGCAGTCGCCATCGAGGTCCGCGCCACACAGCGCGGCAGAATGCTGCTGATTGCGGTGGAGAATGACGCGCCGTTGCACCCGGTTGCGAAATCCGGTGCGGGACCACCTGTCGGTCTCGCCAATGTGACCCGGCGCCTCGAGAGCTTCTATGGCGGCGCCGGCACGCTCGCCGTCTTGGCAAGCCGCGGAAGCTTCACCGTTGAATTGAGCCTGCCGCTGGAGCTGGCCGCATGAGCATGCGCGTCATTGCCGTTGACGACGAGCCTCTCGCCCTGCAGCGCCTCGAGTGGTGCCTGCGCAATCTCCCGGGGGTCGAGCTGGTCGGCAAGGCGCGCGACGGGCGACGCGGACTGGAGCTGATCCGGTCGAGCACCCCCGATGTCGTGCTGCTCGACATCGAGATGCCCGAGCTCAATGGTTTCGAGGTCATCGAAGCGTTGCGCGAGGGCGAATTGCCGCAGATCGTATTCGTCACCGCTTTCGATCATTTCGCGGTGCAGGCGTTCGCCGCGGGCGGTGTCGACTATCTGCTCAAGCCGGTGGAACAGGAGCGCTTGCAGGCGGCGCTGGAGCGGGCGCGGGTGCGCATCGAGCTGCGCGAGGCGCGCGCTCATGTCGCCGAGCTCAAGACGCTCGTCAACGCGCTGCGCCAGGGACGCAAGAGCCAGGTCGACAAGCGCTACGAGAGCGAGCTCTGGGTGCGCGAAGGGGATGCGCGCGTACGCATCCCGGTCAGCCAGGTCGAGCGCATCGAAGCGGACGGTGACTATGTGCGGCTGCACGTCGGATCGCGCGTACGCCTGTTGCGGGCCAAGCTCGGGGACCTGGAGCAGCAGCTCGACCCGCGGCAGTTCGTGCGCATCCATCGTTCGGAGATCGTGCGCCACGATCTCGTGGCCGCGATCCGCCGCCAGGACTCCGGCCGTGCCTTCGCCGTCATGCCCGGCGGGCGCGAAGTGCCGATCAGCAAGCGCTACCTTTCGCAGGTGGTACGGGCGTTGCGCCTCGGCAAACCGCCTCCCGAGGCCGGGCGCGCCTAGCCGCAAACACGCGCGCGGCGCCTTCCATTCGGCGCAGTTTTCGGGCGCTTCACAGCGCCCGCAGCTCGTTCACAGCAGCCAAACGCCGCTTCAACGCAATTTCGTTTCCCGCGCCCGAATTCGCGCTTAG
>DATBIF010000343.1:0-3584 GCA_036557045.1 Steroidobacteraceae bacterium | reverse complement strand
GCCGCGCACCTCTCCGATCGAGGGATGGAGTCTCTCCAGCTGCTGCAGGCGCTGCAGGAGCTCGGCACCCAGGCGACGCGAGCGCGCAATCAGGTCCTCGCGCTCATAGCTTTCAACCGCCGCCACGCCCGCCGCGCAAGAGAGCGGATGGCCACAGTAGGTCAGCCCCGTGTACAGCATCTGCGGCTCGATGGCGCGCGCCACTTTCGCGGACAGCACCACGGCCCCCAATGGCAGATGCGCGCCCGTGAGCCCCTTGGCGAGCGTCATCAGGTCAGGCCGGGCGTCCTCGCCATAGCGTTGCCACGCAAACCACTCGCCGCAGCGGCCAAAGCCGCTCATGACTTCATCCGCGACCAGGAACACACCGCGCTCCGCAGTGGCATCGCGCAATGCCGGCCAGAAGCTGTCGGGGGCCACGATGCCGTTGGTGCCGGCGTTGGACTCCATCACGACGGCGGCGATTTCGTTCGCGCCGTGCTGATCGATCAGCGCGGCGATGTGAGCGGCCGCCGTGACGCCGCAGGCTGCGGCATTCGGCGCACCGAATGGGCAGCGATAGGCATAAGGAGGCGGCGCATGCATGACGCGCAGCGCCGCAGCGTCGACTTGCCGCGCGGTCCTGGCATCGCCCGAGAGCGCCGCTGCTCCAAAGGTTGCCCCGTGATAGGAACGATCGCGCGTGATGACCCAGCCGCGCGGCTTACCGCTGGCGAGGCGTGAGAACTTGACCGCATGTTCGTTGGCATCGGAACCGCCCACCGTGAAGAACACACGTCCGCCGTCGAAGCCGGATTTTTCCAGCAGCAGCTCCGCGAGGCGGGCGCGCGGCTCGGCGCCCCAGGCGCTGGTCACGAAGCAGAGCTTTTCGGCCTGCGCGCGAATGGTGGCGACGACGTGAGGATGCTGATGCCCGAGATTGCAGCACTCGGTCAGGCTGCTGAAATCGAGGATAGTGCGGCCGTCCTCGGTGAAGAGGCGTGCACCCTGGCCGCCGACTATGGTGGGCGCATCCCAGTCGATCTGTCGGCACCAGCTGTGCACGACCGTTTGGCGTTCGGACGACATGCGATCGGTTCTCTCCCAGAGGCGGCGGCCGTCGAATTCGCGGTGTGGGCGACGGCAATGCTCTAAACTACGCGCTGCGACGCGTTGCTGAACAATCCAGCATGCGGCGCTCCAATGGCGCTTTCCACCCGTATCAAAGTGTACGTTCAACCGCGCGCGTCGAAAACCGCCATCGACGGGATGCATGGGGATGCAGTGCGCGTGAGAATTGCGGCGGCCCCTGTGGACAACGCGGCGAACGAGGCCTTGGTGGCGCTCGTGGCCAATCGGCTCGGAATCGCGAAGCGCCAGGTGCGCATAGTGGCTGGCGCGGGGAGCCGCCGCAAAGTCATCGAACTTCAGGGGCTCAGTGCGGAAACCGCGCTGGCGGGTCTGCTGTCTGAGCCACGACAGGCCGCGCACGCACGATGAAGACCTGGATTGCGCTCCTGCGCGGCGTCAATGTAGGCGGGAAGGTCCTGCCGATGAAGGAACTGGCGACGGTCATGACTGGAGTTGGATGCCGCGAAGTGAGGACCTACATTCAAAGCGGCAACGTGGTCTTTCGACACTCGAGCACGGATGCGCGGCGGCTGGCGGCGCGGCTGGAAGGAGCGCTGTCGAATGGCTGCAGCTGCGAGCCGCGAGTGCTGGTGCTCGATCCAACGGTGCTCAAGCAGGCTCTGACGGCACGCGCGGAGCGATGCCTGGGTGTCGATACGACCCCGCGCAACTGGCGCACGTTGCGGGCGCTGCTCGCTCTCGCGGATTCGCCCGGGTAGGACGGATGCCGTCGATCCTCTCCATCTCCGGACTGACGAAGACCTATGCCTCGGGCCTGCAGGCGCTCAAGACCACCGATCTCGAGATCGAGAAGGGCGAGATCTTCGCGCTTCTCGGCCCGAACGGTGCCGGCAAGACCACGCTCATCAACATCGTGTGCGGGATCGTCACGCCCACCAGCGGCCGGGTGCGCGCCGACGGGCACGACATCCTGCGTGAGTATCGTGCTACGCGCTCGCTGATCGGCCTGGTGCCGCAGGAGCTCGCGACCGACACGTTCGAGAAGGTCTGGAACACGGTGAACTTCAGCCGCGGGCTCTTTGGCCGAGCGCCCAACAAGGCGTTCGTCGAGAAGGTGCTGCGCGACCTTTCACTCTGGGACAAGCGCAACGACAAGATCATGACGCTCTCGGGCGGCATGAAACGACGCGTGATGATCGCCAAGGCGCTGGCGCACGAGCCGCAGATCCTGTTTCTCGACGAGCCGACCGCGGGTGTCGATGTCGAGTTGCGTCGTGACATGTGGAACCTGGTGCGGGGCCTGCGCGAGACGGGTGTGACCATCATCCTGACGACGCACTACATCGAGGAAGCCGAGGAAATGGCGGATCGTGTCGGCGTGATCAACAAGGGCGAGCTGATCGTCGTGGACGAGAAGACCACGCTCATGAAGAAGCTCGGCAAGCGCAAGCTCACCGTGTACCTGCAGACGCCGCTGGGCGCCATTCCGCCGGAGCTCGCCGACTGGCGGCTGGAGCTGAAGGGCGAAGGCTGCGAGCTCGACTACACCTTCGATGCCCAGGAACAGCGCAAGGGCATCGCCTCGCTCCTCACGCGCATGCGCGAGCTGGGCATCGGTTTCAGGGATCTCAATACTCACGAGACCTCGCTGGAGGAGATATTCGTGAGCCTGGTGAGCGAGCGTGCAGGGGAGCGGCCGTGAGCGGATTCGCGTTCAATGGCTACGGCGTCCTGGCCATCTACAAGTTCGAGATGGGGCGGGCGATGCGCACTCTGCTGCAGAGCCTGGTGACGCCTGTGATCACGACCTCGCTCTATTTCGTGGTATTCGGTGCCGCGATCGGCTCGCGCATGACCGAGGTGGATGGCGTTGCGTACGGCGCCTTCATCGTGCCGGGATTGATCATGCTGACGCTGTTCACCGAGAGCATCTTCAACGCCTCCTTCGGCATCTACTTTCCGAAATTCACCGGCACGATCTACGAGCTGTTGTCTGCGCCCGTGTCCTACCTCGAGATCGTGCTGGCCTACGTGGGCGCGGCGGCGACCAAGTCGGTGGTTCTCGGTCTCGTGATCCTCGCGACCGCGTCCTTCTTCGTGCCCATCCAGATCCTGCATCCGTTCTGGATGATCGCGTTCCTGGTGATGACGGCTGCGACCTTCAGTCTGTTCGGTTTCATCATCGGCATCTGGTAGAACGGCTTCGAGCAGATGCAGTTCATTCCCATGCTGGTCGTGACGCCCCTGACATTCCTCGGTGGCGCGTTCTACTCGATTCACATGCTGCCGCCGGCCTGGCGCACGGTGACGCTGTTCAACCCCATCGTCTACCTGATCAGCGGTTTTCGCTGGAGCTTTTACGGCAAGGCCGATGTCAGTATCGGGATCAGCCTGGGCTCGATCGCCGCATTTCTGCTGCTGTGCCTCGGGATCGTGGTGTGGATCTTCAAGACCGGATATCGGCTGAAGAATTAGCCGCAGCGCGCCGGCAGCGGGCTTCAATTCACCCGTTG
>DATBIF010000342.1:0-1934 GCA_036557045.1 Steroidobacteraceae bacterium | reverse complement strand
GCGGGACGGGCAAGTCCACCGGGACCACGGAGCTCGGCGATCTCATCGAGTCGCCGATCGACCGCGCCGATCGACAAGCTCGGTTCGGCCGCGGCAGTCGCGTCGAGGTCGCGAAGCGAGCTGTACCCGATGCCGAAGCGTCCCTGCGGGGTCTCCCCGGCCAGATATTGCACGCCGATCTCGATCTCGCTCGGCTCGAGATCGCGCAAGCACGCCGCGAGCTCTCGCACCTTGGCGAGACGCGCGGGTGTCGCGGCGACCTTCTGTGATGCGGTGACGAGCCTGGCGAGGAGAGTCACGGCGTGCGCCGGGCACCGGTCCCCCTGGACAATCGCTTGTGCTTCGAGTGCAGCACCGCGCCGTCGGTGGCCACTTTCTTCGCGATGGGCGCGAACTCCGAAGCCGCCAGCGTGTCGATGCGCTTCGCGGCGTTGCGATAGCGGCGCACCAGGTCCGAGCCGAATCGCGTGAGCTCGACGCCGCCGCCGCCGGCGCCCCCGACGCTCGCCCTGGTAGCCGGCTCGCGGAACGAGTGATTCACCGCGTCGACCAGCAGCCATGCGCGTCGATAGCTCATCCTGAGTGCCCGCGCCGCCTGCCGGATCGATCCAGTGCGGGAGATTTCCTCGAGCAACTCGATCTTGCCGGGGCCGATGGAGCAGCCTGGGCCGAAGTCCACCCTGAATCGAACACACTGCATCGGCTGATCTCCGCGCGGTCCTTGCGGCAAGCATCCCGCGGCGGATGCCGGGCTGCAAGGGCAGCGACCGGAAGCGCGTATATACTGGCCATCCTGCTGTTGATGTGCCGACGGGGAAGCAAGTGAAGCACTACCTCCTGTTCTATGACGTCAGCGAGCACTACCTCGCGCGACGCGGCTTGTTTCGCAAGGAGCACCTGGAAAGAGCGTGGTCGGCGCACGCACGTGGTGAGCTCGTGCTCGGCGGCGCGCTCGCAGATCCGGTAGACGGTGCGGTGTTGTTGTTCGCGGGTCATTCGTCGCAGGTCGCGGAGTCATTCGCGAAGCACGATCCCTACGTGCTCAATGGACTCGTCACGCACTGGCGTGTGCGCGAGTGGACCACCGTCGCGGGCGATAACGCCGCGCACCCGGTGCGACCGGACTAGAGTTGCCGTAGCGGCTCGAGCAGCGATCAGTGATCGGAGTCGGGGGCCATCCGGCCGTCGTTGTTTGCAGCCACAGCCTCATCGCGCACCTGCCGCTGCGCAGGCGGCTTGAAGGAGTGCAGTGCGACGACGCCGATCGGCGTGAGAAGCACATCAGTGCTGCCGACGCTGACGCATCCCGCCAGCGACGCGAGCAGGCCTGAAGCGATGAGGAGTCGCAATCTCATTGGTGCCGCCATTCATGTTCCGGTAGCTGCCTGGTTAGAACGCGCGACTGCCCGGGTGGTTGCGTGAAATGGCGCAGATTTGCTCGTCTGAAGACAGTGTTGACGCTTTTTCACGATACCCAGGGCCAGCTGAATTTCCTGCACGCGCCGTTCATGCGCCAGTCAGGTTCAGCGGCGGCTGATCAGCCACAAACCTGCCACGCAAAGCAGGATTCCTCCGACATTCGCGGCCGACAATTTTTCGCGAAACAGCACGACACCGAGCGCGAGCAGCACCAGCGCCGCGCATGACTGCGTGACCAGTTGCCCGAAGCTCACGTTGAATCCGGAGCGATACAGCATCAGGAATGCGAGATCCAGGAACACCACGGCAGCCGCGAGCCCGAGCGCGGTCCAATTGAGTTCGTGCAGCGATGGGCGTAGTGCAAACGGTCCAGGCATGGCCACGTAAAGTGCGAAGAACGCGCCCGCACCGATCAGGTAGGTGCCCGCGTCTATCTTGCCACCGGCGCCGCTCGCGACCACGATCCATCCGGCCGCGTATTCGCGCTACCATTGCGGCTCCTGATCCGCAGGCCG
>DATBIF010000341.1:0-5133 GCA_036557045.1 Steroidobacteraceae bacterium | reverse complement strand
AGCGTGTGGTTCTGCTCGAAGTGGGCGAGCAGTGGCTCGTCGTAGGCGTGGCGCCGGGCAGCGTGCGCAGCCTCGCCACACTGCCGCGCGGCGAGCTGCCGCCCGCCCCTGCCCATCCGGCCACTGCGTTTGCCGCGATGCTCGCGCGCGCGCGCGGCCGTCGCGAGCCGCCGCAATCATGACGACGGTGATCGTTCGCCGCGCTGCGCGCGGCCTGGCATTGGCATGCCTGTGCATCGCGCCCACGGCGCTGGCGCAGACGGGCGACCTCGCGCTTTTCAACAGCACGCCCGCGCCCGGCGGCGGCCAGAGCTATTCGCTGCCGGTGCAGACGCTGCTGTTCCTCTCGGCGCTGGCGTTCCTGCCCGCGATCCTGCTGCTGATGACGGCGTTCACGCGCATCGTGATCGTCATGTCGCTGCTGCGCCACGCGCTCGGCACGCAGGCGTCGCCGCCCAACCAGATCATCATCGGCCTGTCGCTGTTCCTGACCTTCTTCGTCATGTCGCCGGTGGTCGACCGCATCTACACCGACGCCTACCTGCCGTACACCGAGAGCAGGCTCAACGCCACGCAGGCGTTCGACAAGGCGCAGGTGCCGCTCAAGGCGTTCATGCTGAAGCAGACGCGCGAGCCGGACCTCGCGCTGTTCCTGAAGCTCGCGCACGAGAATGCGCCCGCCACACGCGACGCGGTGCCGCTGCGCGTGCTGGTGCCCGCGTTCGTGACCAGCGAGCTCAAGACCGCGTTCCAGATCGGCTTCATGGTGTTCATACCGTTCGTGATCATCGACATGGTGGTCGCGAGCGTGCTGATGTCCATGGGCATGATGATGCTGTCGCCCGTGCTGATCTCGCTGCCGTTCAAGCTGATGCTGTTCGTGCTGGTCGACGGCTGGAACCTTCTCATCGGCTCGCTGATCGCCTCCTTCGGATGACCCCGCAAACCGTCCTCACCCTCACGCAGCAGGCGCTGTGGATCACCGCGCTGGTCGCGGCACCGCTGCTGCTCACCGCGCTGGTCGTCGGCCTGGTGGTCAGCATCTTCCAGGCGGCGACGCAGATCAACGAGATGACGCTGTCGTTCATCCCCAAGCTGCTCGCGATGTTCGTCGCGCTGGTGCTCGCGGGACCGTGGATGCTCGCAATGCTGGTCGACTACGTCCAGCGGCTGTTCCAGAGCATTCCGCAGATGATCGGATGAAGGCAAACCGTCGTCCCCGCGAAAGCGGGGACCCAGCGACTTCAACGGCACTGGATTCCCGCGTTCGCGGGAATGACGGGCGATGATCACCTTCACCGCCGCCGACATCGAAGGCTGGGTCGCGGCGCTGCTCTATCCGTTCCTGCGCATCCTCGCGCTCATGTCGAGCGCGCCCCTGTTCTCGCACGAAAGCGTCCCGGTCATCGTGCGCGTGGCGCTGGCGTTCACCATCACGTTCGTCGTCGCCGCCACGCTGCCGGCTGCGCCGTTCGTGTCGCCCTTCTCGGTTGCGGGCGGGATCCTGGTGGTGCAGCAGGTGGTCGTCGGGGTCGCGATCGGGCTCGCCATGCAGCTCGTGTTCGCCGCCGTCACGCTCGCAGGCGACATGGTCGGATTGCAGATGGGCCTTTCGTTCGCTGCCTTCGTCGATCCGCAGAACGCCGAGCAGGCGCCGCTGGTGGGAAGCTTCCTCTCGCTCGTCCTGATGCTGCTGTTCCTGGCAATCAACGGCCACCTCGCCCTGATCGCCGCGATGGTCGACTCGTTCAGCGTCATGCCGATCGGTCCCGCCGGGTGGACCTCGCTCGACACGATGCGCCTGGTCCAGGCCGGCAGCGGGCTCTTTGCCACCGGCGTGGCGCTTTCGCTGCCCGTGGTGGGAGCACTGCTGCTCGTGAATCTCACGCTCGGCGTGCTGACGCGCACCGCGCCGCAGCTCAATCTGTTCGCAGTCGGCTTTCCCGTCACGCTGGCCGTCGGCCTGGTCATGCTGATGCTCGCCATGCCCTTCGCCATGCCCGCGCTGCAGCAGGCGCTGGAACGCGGCCTCGCGCTCCTGCTGCGCTAGCGGCGCACGTTGAACCTCTTGCGGCGGCGGAATGTTCGCCGGGCCCGGGTGTTCGCCCGGCCGCGTCACATCCCTGGAGGAGGACAACGATGGCCAAGACGACTTCCCTGGCAATCGCAATGATCGCCGCACTGTGCACATCCGCCGCAGTCCTCGCGCAGCAGGCGCCCGCGACGCCACCGGCCAACCCGCTCGACGCCGTGCCCGAGAAGGAGCCCTTCGACGTGCCCTACGGTCCGCCGATCTCGCTCGACCATGCACAGGCCGCGATCGCCGCCGCAATCGCCGAAGCGAAGAAGCGCAACTGGAGCTTCAACGTCGCGGTAGTCGATTCGGGTGCCAACCTGGTCGCCTTCGCACGCATGGACGGCTCCCAGCTCGGCTCGATCGCCATTTCCGAGCACAAGGCGCGGGCCGCCGCGACGTTCCGCCGCGAGACCAAGGCGTTCGAGGCGGGGATACAGCAGAACAACCTCCACTACCTCGTCACGCTCGACGGCGTCATCGCCTCGCGCGGCGGCATCCCGCTGATCGAGAACGGCAAGGTCATCGGCGCGATCGGCTGCAGCGGCGGCACCGGATCGCAGGACGAGGTGGTCTGCAAGGCCGGCGCGGCGACCGTCAAATAACCCGCCATCCCGCGGCCGGCGGCTGCTAGGTGAGCTGCCCGAGGAAGGCACGGGTGCGCTCGTGCTTCGGATGGTTGAAGAACGCCTCCGGCGGTGCGACTTCGACGATCTCCCCGCGGTCCATGAAGATCACGCGGTCCGCGACGCGGCGCGCGAAGCCCATTTCGTGGGTCACCACCAGCATCGTCATCCCCTCCTCGGCGAGGTCGATCATCGTGTCGAGCACTTCCTTGACCATCTCCGGGTCGAGCGCCGAGGTGGGCTCGTCGAAAAGCATCACCTTGGGGTTCATGCACAGCGCGCGCGCAATCGCCACGCGCTGCTGCTGGCCGCCCGAAAGCTGTGCCGGATACTTGTCCGCCTGCTCGGGGATGTGCACGCGCGCGAGGTAGCGGCGGGCCGTCGCTTCCGCCTCCTCCCGGCTGGCGCGGCGCACCTTCATCGGGGCCAGGGTGCAGTTCTGCAGCACGGTCAGGTGCGGGAACAGGTTGAACTGCTGGAACACCATGCCGACTTCGTGCCGGATCGCGTCGATGTTGCGTCGCGTCGAAAGCTCGATCCCGTCGACGAGGATGCGTCCCTTCTGGATCACCTCGAGCTGGTTGATGCAGCGGATCAGCGTCGACTTGCCGGAGCCCGACGGCCCGCAGATGACGATGCGCTCGCCGCTCGCCACCGTCAGGTTGATGTCCTTGAGCGCCTGGAAGCTGCCGTACCACTTTTCGACACCCTCCATCCTGACGGCGACGGTCGCGTCTTGCGAAGCCGAAGGGGCGCTGGCGTTCACGGCGGCGCGCTCATTTCTTCTTGAGCACGGCCGGCATGCCTTCGCCGAGCCATTTCTGGTTGACCTTGTCGAGCTCGCCGCTCGCCTTGATCTTGTCGATGAACTGGTTGACCCATGCCAGCAGCTTCGCCTCGCCCGGCTTGACCGCGATGCCCTGCACCTGGCTCGAGAGCTCGAATTTCTTGTTGAACTTGCCCGGCGCGAGCTTCTGGATGGTGAGGTAGCAGACGTTCGAGCAGCCGATCAGCGGCACCTGGTTCGACATCAGCGCCTGCAGGGCCGCGGCGTCCGAATCGAAGCGGCGGATCGTGGCCGATTGCGGCGCCACCTTGGTGACCGCCGTGTCCTGCGTCGAGGCGCGCGCGACCGCGATGGTCTTGCCGGAGAGGTCTTCCGCCTTCGCGACCTTGACGTCGTCCTTGCCGTAAACGGCGATGGTGATCGCCGCGTAGGGCTCGGAGAAATCGACGCTCTTCGCGCGCTCGGGGGTGATGCCGAGCGAAGCGACGAGCAGGTCCACCTGGCCGCTCAGCAGGTAGGGAATGCGGTTCGGCCCGGTGACCGGCACGAGCTGGAGCTGGGCGCCCAGGTTCTGGGCCAGGAGCTTCGCCACGTCCGCGTCGTAACCGTCCGGCTTGTTCTGCTCGTTCATGAGGCCATACGGCGGGAAGTCGACGAGCATCCCGATCTTGACGGTTCCGCGCGACTTGATGTCCTGCAGCACGTCGGCCTTGGCCGTGGCGGAGCCGGCCAGCAGGAGGCCGGCACCGATGAGGATGGCCACGCCCTTGTTCAGGATGCTCATGATTCGCTTCTCCGTGGTTGGGGCCGGACGACGCTCCGGCATTGGGCCCGTCAGCGCTTCGTTGCGCGGGCAAGTCCTCGCTCCATGCCGCGCGCCACCAGCGACAGCGGCCAGCACATGACGAAATAGACGGCGGCGACCAGGCCGTACACCAGGAACGGCTTGAACGTGACGCTGGTGATGATCTGCCCCTGCCGGGTGAGCTCGACGAAGCCGATGATCGAGGTCAGCGAGGTCTCCTTCACCAGTTGCACGAGAAAGCCGACCGTCGGCGGCACCGCGATGCGCGCGGCCTGCGGCAACACGATGTGGCGCATGCGGGCGAAGTAGTGGAGCCCCAGCGCCCTCGCGGCCTCGGTCTGACCCCGCGGCACCGCCTCGATGCAGCCGCGCCAGATCTCGCCCAGGTACGCGCTGGCATGCGCGGTGAGCGCGATCATGGCCGCGATCAGCGGATTCACGCTGAAGCCGAAGATGGTCATGCCGAAGTACGCGAGGAACAGCTGCATCAGCAGCGGCGTGCCCTGGAAGACGCGGATGAACACGATCATCGCGGTGCGCGCCGTGCGGTTGTCCGAGGTGCGGAGCAGCGCCACGATCAGCCCGCCGATGCCGCCGCCGACGAAGGCCATGAGCGCGAGGACGATCGTCCAGCGGGCCGCTAGGACGAGAAGCTCGACCTCGTTCCATCCGAACTGGCGGATCATCCCGCCCTTCCTGTTCTAGCGGCCCAGCGGATAGCGAAACGCCGTCCGCTGGATCGCCGTGAAGAAAACGGAAAGGATCGTGGACATCACCAGGTACATCGCGGTGACCACGATGTAGGTCTCGAAGCTGGCGAACGTCTCCGAGTTCACGTCGT
>DATBIF010000340.1:0-4862 GCA_036557045.1 Steroidobacteraceae bacterium | reverse complement strand
GGGCCGGCAACGAACCACGCGAATGCCGCACCCAGCAGAACGCCGATTGCGATCCAGAGCGCCGACCAGCCGAGCGTGAATGCGGCGCCCGTGACGCCCACCATGACCCAGAAGGAATACACGCTCGCAACGCCGCTCAGGCCGGAGCGCACGACACCCAATGCGTCTCGCGGCCGGAAGTCTTCGCCGCTGCGCACGCGACGCAGGGTCCACAACCCAATGACCAGGACCACGAACGCGATCCCGCCGAGCACTGACCACACGGTCTGCGATGACGACATGGCCTTACCTGCTTCTTGGTTCTGGGTTGTCAGGTCAGCGGCGGGAGTGTATCTCGTTACGCGTGGAGCCAGGCTGGCAATTCTGGATCGATCGGGGCGGCACCTTCACCGACGTGGTGGCCCGCGCACCGTCCGGATCGATCCTCACCCTCAAGCTCCTGTCGGAGGATCCCGCGCACTATCGCGATGCGGGCGTCGAGGGCATAAGGCGAGTCTTGCATGCGCACGCCGGCGCCGGCGCTCCAAGGGTCGACAGTGTGCGGATGGGGACGACGCTCGCGACGAATGCGCTCCTCGAGCGCAAGGGTGAACCGACAGGACTCGTCATCACAGCCGGATTTCGCGATGCGCTGCGCATCGGGTACCAGAACCGGCCGGATCTCTTTGCGCGCCACATCCGGCTGCCGGAGCTGCTCTACGAGCAGGTGATCGAGGCGCACGAGCGCGTCGACGTGAAGGGCGCAGTGCTCGAACGGCTCGACGAAGAGCGGTTGCGCTCCGACCTCGCACGAGCGCACTCGAGTGGTCTCGACAGCATCGCGATCGCGTTCCTGCATGGCTATCGCTACCCCGAGCACGAGCAGCGCGCCGCGGGCATCGCGCGCGCGCTCGGGTTCACACAGGTGTCCGTGTCGCACGAGGTGTCGCCGCTCATCCGGCTCGTGGCGCGCGGCGACACGACGGTCGTCGATGCGTACTTATCGCCATTGCTCACGCGCTACGTGCGGGAGCTGCGCGCGGCGCTCGCGCGCGAATTCGGCGCGCCACGGCTCTTCTTCATGCAGAGCAACGGCGGCCTGACGGATGCCGGCTCGTTTCGCGGCATGAACAGCATTCTTTCCGGGCCGGCGGGCGGTCTGGTAGGCATGATGAAGACCGGTACCGCGGCGGGCTTCGAGCAGCTCATCGGCTTCGACATGGGTGGCACATCGACTGACGTCTCGCTCTACGACGGCAGCTACCCGCGCCGTTTCGACAACCTGGTCGCGGGCGTGCGGCTCAACGTGCCGATGATGAATGTGCACACGGTTGCGGCGGGCGGCGGATCGATCCTGCGCTTCTCTTCCGGACGCTTCCAGGTCGGCCCGCAGTCGGCAGGAGCCAAACCGGGACCCACGTGCTATCGGCGCGGCGGGCCGCTCACGGTCACCGACGCGAACGTGCTCCTCGGCCGCCTGCAACCCGCCCACTTCCCGGCGGTGCTCGGTCCCAACGCCGACCAGTCTCTCGACGCCGAGGCCACGCGTCGCGCGTTTGCCGGACTCGCCGCCGAGATCGAGCGCGAGAGCGGCGTATCCTGGACATCCGAGAGCGTCGCCGCAGGGTTCCTGCGCGTTGCCGTCGAAACCATGGCGAACGCGATCAAGCATGTGTCAGTGCGCCAGGGCTACGACTGCACACGCTTCACGCTGTTCTGCTTTGGCGGCGCAGCCGGGCAGCATGCGTGCCTGGTTGCCGAATCGCTCGGGATTCACCGCGCGCTCATTCACCCGCTCGCGAGCCTCATGTCAGCCTACGGTATCGGCCTCGCGGATGTGCGCGAAATCCGCCGCCACTCGATCGAGCTGCCCCTCGATGCGCAAGTCCTGCCGAAGCTGGAGCAAGAGTTCGCCGAGCTCGAGCGCACCGCGGCGACAACGCTCGCCGCGCAGGGCTTCGCCACCGCGACGCTCGAGGTGGAGCGAACCGTCGATGTGCGCGTGACCGGAAGCGACACTGCGCTCGCGGTGCCGTTCGCAGCGCTGCCCGACATGCGCGCCACCTTCGACAGGCTGCACCGCCGCCAGTTCGGATTCGGAGTCGAAAGCGCGTCACTCACCGTGGCCGCGATCGGCATCGAAGCCATCGTTCCATCGAGGGTGTCACTCGATTCGCGAACGCACGCGCGACCCGGACAGCGCGACACGCCGATGCCCACGGCACGCGTCTGGATGGCGGACCGCTGGCAGGAGATCCCGGTGCACGCGCGCGAATCGCTGCGTGAGTGCATCGCGGGACCCGCCCTCGTCATCGATCCCCACTCCACTGTCGTCGTTGAGCCGGGCTGGCACTGCGAGCCGTTGCCGGGCGGCGAGCTGCTGCTGGCGCGTGCAGGAGAACCCGCACGTGCGCAGGTATCGAGCGCCGCGAACGTGGCGGACCCGGTGCTGCTCGAGGTATTCAACGGCCTTTTCATGCACATCGCCGAACAGATGGGCGCGGTGCTCGAACACACGTCGGCCTCGGTCAACATCAAGGAGCGGCTCGACTTCTCGTGCGCGCTCTTCGATGGCGCGGGCGGACTCATCGCCAACGCCCCGCACATGCCAGTGCACCTCGGCTCGATGGGCGCGAGCGTGCAGCACATCATCGCCAGCAACCTTGGCGCCATGCGTCCCGGCGATGTGTTCATGTTGAACGCGCCGTACCAGGGCGGCACGCACCTGCCCGACATCACGGTGATCACGCCGGTGTTCATCGCGGAACAAGCTGCGCAGGCGCACGCGCAGACACCGACATTCTTCGTCGCCTCGCGCGCACACCATGCGGACATCGGCGGCATCACGCCCGGCTCCATGCCGCCCGACAGCCGCTCGGTGCACGACGAGGGGGTGCTCTTCGACAACTATCGGCTGGTGAGCGCGGGAGAGTTCGACGAAGAAGCGCTGCGCAAACGCCTGACCGCGGGACCTCACCCGGCGCGCAGTCCCGCGCAGAACATCGCCGATCTCAAGGCGCAGATCGCCGCGAACGAAAAGGGGGTCGCGGAGCTTCGCACGATGATCGCTCAGCACGGATTGCCGGTGGTTCGCGCGTACATGCAACACGTGCAGGACAACGCCGAGGAATGCGTGCGGCGGGTCGTCGGGCGGCTCGGCAGCGGCGCATTCCGCTACGAGATGGACAACGGCCAGGCGATCGTCGTGCGGGTCGAAGTCGATCGCACCGCGCGCAGCGCGGTCATCGACTTCTCAGGGACTTCAGAGCAGGCGGAGAATAACTTCAACGCGCCGCGCTCCGTGTGCACGGCCGCGGTGCTGTACGTATTTCGCACGCTCGTCGAGGAAGACATTCCGCTCAACGCAGGATGTCTCAAGCCGCTGCAAATCATCACGCCCGAGGGCTCGATGCTGAATCCTCGCTACCCCGCCGCGGTGGTCGCCGGCAACGTCGAAACCTCGCAATGCATCGTCGATGCGCTCTACGGCGCGCTCGGCGTCATGGCTGCCGCGCAGGGCACGATGAACAATTTCACTTTCGGCAACGAGCGACACCAATACTACGAGACGATTGCGGGCGGGTCCGGTGCCGGGCCCGGGTTCGATGGCACCTCGGCGGTACAGACGCACATGACGAACTCGCGGCTCACGGACCCTGAAGTGCTCGAGCTGCGTTACCCGGTGCTGCTGCGCGAATTTCGGATCCGTACCGATTCCGGCGGTCGCGGCCGCTATCGCGGCGGCTCGGGTACCGTGCGATGCCTCGAGTTTCGCGAGGCCATGACGGCTTCGATCCTGTCGAATCACCGGCGCATTCGGCCGTTCGGCTTGAATGGCGGCGAGCCGGGACAGCCCGGCACGACTCGCGTGTGTCATCCGGACGGATCGCAGACGGTGCTGGCGGCAACGGCCAGCGTCGCAGTCGCGCCCGGAGATCAGATCGTCATCGAGACGCCCGGGGGCGGCGGCTTTGGCAGCGTGACAGCAGGCGATCAGCAGCGGGAGCAACGAACGTGACTACGGCCACTCCGCAACCAGCAGTGCTTCGCTCTTACCAGAAGATGGCTGCGTGGCCCCTGGGACGCTGGCTCTTCGCGCGCGTGGTGTGCTTCAGGGCGCCCTACTTCGCGAGCATCCGGCCGCGCTTCATGGAGCTGCGCCCCGGCCTGTGCCAGGTCGCGCTGCGAAAACGACGCGCGGTGCAGAATCACATCGGCACAGTGCACGCGATCGCGATGGCGAACCTGTGCGAGCTCGCCGGCGGCATGCTGATGGAAGTGACGATCCCGGTGCGCATGCGCTGGATTCCGCGCGGCATGACGATTGAATACCTGCGCAAAGCCCAGGGCGGCGTCACCGCGGTGGCCCGCCTCGACAAGACCGAGTGGCATGCGCCTGAAAATGTCGGGGTGCCATTGACCGTGACCGACGATGCAGGCACCGAGGTCGTGCGCGCGGTGATCACGATGTACGTGAGCGAGCGCAAGAGCAGCTAACGGGTACCAGGTACCGTTGCATCGCCTCGGGTACCAGGTACCGTTGCATAACTATTTGCACAACTCAGGGGTCGCGGGGCAGTTATGCAAATAGTTATGCAACGGTACCTGGTACCTTACTCCATCTCCTCGATGAGGCGCCGACCGCCGGTCTCGAGGCGGTTGACGCTCACCGCCCTGACGCTGCTGCCCGCCGGGTGATGCGCGAGCAGATAGGTGTGATATTCACCCGATCGCAGGGCTGCGAACCCGAACAGGATGTTGAGCGTGCCGTTGTAGAGATCCCCCGCCCCGTTGACACGCTCATCGCACACCACGAAGTAGCCTTCGTCCTGCTCACGCCCTAGAAAAGCCCCATCGGCATCGAGCCCCTGCAGGAATATCTC
>DATBIF010000339.1:0-4490 GCA_036557045.1 Steroidobacteraceae bacterium | reverse complement strand
AACCTGGAAGGTGAACAACCGCGAAGCCGCGACCCGGCACCGTCTGGAACCGAGAGTCCGGTCACACAGCCGTTTTCCATAGCGTTACTAAGATGGCCGTCCGCGCTTTCCCGAGCGCAAGGATCCCCGGGAACGCTTATGTCAAATTCGGGCGGCAGTGCAGCTGCACCAGCTCGGTTGTCCGAGCCAGGGGGCGACCCCGCAGCTACGCATCCCACCGGGTGGACCGGCATGTTCCCGGCCGGCCGCCCCAGCCTGAATCGCCTCCTGCGCGAGCAATTGCGCATCGCCGCAGCCGACTCCCCCGACGGAGTGCCGGAGCTCACCCGCCTGCTCAAGCTGGTCAGCCGGCATTACGACACCGTCGACGACGAGCGCCGGGGCGTGGTGCGCTCCATGCAGCTCATGTCGGACGAGGCACAGGCCCTCACGCGCGAGCTCCGCGAGCAGACTGCGAGCCAGCTGCAGGCGATCCTCGATCACATCAAGGACGCCATCATCACCGTCGACGACAGCGGCCACATCGAGACCTTCAACCCGACGGGTGAGCGCATCTTCGGCTACAGCCAGGCGGAAGTCGTGGGCCGCATGCTCGACCATCTCGTTCCCGAGGCGGCCAGCCAGGGGTCGGTTCCCGACTACCTCGCCCGCCTCGCAGCGCGTCTCGATGACACCCATATCGATCTCGCAGCCCACGAAACCTTTGGCCGCAACAAGGATGGCCAGCAGTTCGCTGCGGACATCGCGATCAGCGAAGCGCGGGTGAATCGCCGGCGCGTGTACATCGTGTGCCTTCGGGATATCACCGATCGCCGCAATTCCGAGCTGGCTTTGCGTGAGAGCGAGGCGCGCTATCGAACCCTGGTGGAGAACGCTCCCGAGGCGATCGTCGTGCTGGATATGGATGTCGGGCGTTTCATCGACGTCAATGACAACGCGGTGCGCTTCTTCAAGATGGACCGCGCCGCATTGCTGCAGGTCGGGCCGGAACAGGTGAGCCCGCCGGTGCAGGCCGACGGCACTTCCTCGTTCGGCATGGCGCGCGGTCACCTGGAGCGGGCGCTGAACGGCGAAACGCCGGTCTTCGAATGGCTGCATCGCGATGCGCTCGGCAACGATATTCCGTGCGAAGTGCGCCTGGTGCGCCTGCCGAGCTCCACGCGCAGGCTGATCCGCGGCAGCATCACCGACATCACCGATCGCAAGCGCTCCGAGATGATTGCAGCGGGCGAGCGGCGCGTGTTCGAGAAGCTCGCGTCGCACGCGCATCTCTCGGTCGCGCTCGAGGCGATCACGGAGGTCATCGAGAAGGTGTGTCCCGACGCCTGCTGCGCCATCAGTCTTCTCAACCAGCAATCGCACACCTTCCAGCAGGTGGTCGCGCCACACCTGCCCGCGGAGTTCTGCGCGGCCATGGAGGGTACGCCGGTCGGGCCGCGATTCGGCTCGTGCTCGGCGGCAGTGTTCCTCGGGCGCCAGGTGATCGTCGCGGATATCGCCAAGGACGCGCTCTGGGATCAGCGCCGCGACGTGGCGCTGCGCCACGGGCTGAAGGCATGCTGGTCGACACCGATTCTCGGGGCGGACGGCAGCTCGCTCGGGACGACGGCGATCTATCGGCGCCAGACAGGCACTCCCGGACGGCGCGATCTCGAGCTCATGGCGCGCATGACGCAGCTCGCCGGGATCGCAACCGAGCGGCGCCGTGCGGAAGATGCATTGCGTTCCAGCGAGGCCAAATTCCGCGGCCTGTTCGAGAACGTCATGGAGGGCGTCTACCAGACGAGCCGCGAAGGTCGATTCCTGTCGGTGAACCCGGCGTTCGTGCAGCTGCTGGGCTTCGAGTCGGCCGAAGAACTCTACGCCATCGGCGATGCATCCAAGCTCTACATGGATCCTGCGGATCGGGCCGAGTTCGTGCGGCGCATCGAGGCCGAGGGCGAGGTGCACAACGCCGAGTACCAGCTGCGCCGTCGTGACGGCCGGCCCATCGTCGTGCTGGAAAGCGGGCGAGTGGTGCGCAACGAGCAGGGCGAGATCATCGGGTATGAAGGCACCATCGCCGACATCACCGAGCGCTGGAAGGCGGAGACTGCTGTCTTCGAAGAGAAGGAGCGCGCGCAGGTCACGCTGCAGTCGATCGGCGATGGCGTCATCACGACGGATGCCGACGGGTGCGTCAATTACGTCAACCCGGTCGCCGAGAGCCTGACGGGCTGGGACACGCGGGAAGCGAATGGCCTGCCGGTGGCGGCCATCTTTCGCCTGATCAACGAGACCGATCGCGAGACGGTGGAGAACCCGGTGGTGCGCTGTCTGCGCGAGGCGCGCGTGATCGGGCTTTCCGATCACACGGTGCTGCTCAACCGCCGCGGACAGGAAATCGCGATCCAGAATTCCGCGGCGCCGATTCGCGATCGCGCCGGTCATGTCATCGGCGCCGTCATGGTGTTCCACGACGTGAGCCGCGAGCGCCGCCTGCGGCGCGCGCTGTCCTACCAGGCGAGCCACGACGCGCTCACCGGGCTCATCAATCGCCGCGAATTCGAGAGCCGGCTGAGCGAGGCGCTCGCCAGCACGCGACGCGGCGAGGGTCCCGGTCACGTGCTCCTCTACCTCGACCTCGATCAGTTCAAGCTGGTCAACGACACCTGCGGACATCCAGCCGGAGACCGCCTCCTCAAGCAGATCACGGGTCTCCTGCAGACACGCATCCGCGCCAGCGACACGCTCGCGCGCCTCGGCGGTGATGAGTTCGGCATCCTGGTCTCCGAGTGCCAGCCCGAGCAGGCGATGAAGATCGCGGAAACCCTGCGCCAGGCGATCCGCGACTATCGTTTCGTGTGGCACGACGGGGCGCTCAACGTCGGCGTGAGCATCGGCATCGTCGAGATCACGCGCGAGACCGAGAGCATGGCGGCGCTCATGAGCGCGGCCGACGTGGCCTGCTACGCGGCCAAGGACCAGGGACGCAATCGCGTGCACGTGTACCAGCAGGACAACGTGCCGGAGCGGCACCGCGAGATGCAATGGGTCTCGCGCCTGACGCGTGCCTGCGAAGAGGACCGCCTGGAGCTGCATTTCCAGCCGATCGTGCCGATCGGCAACAACCGCGACCTGCGGCGCCACTTCGAGCTGATGCTGAGGATGCGCGACGAAGGTGGCGGGCTGGTGCAACCGATCGAGTTCATTCCCGCCGCCGAGCGCTACAACGTGATGCCGCAGATCGATCGCTGGGTGGTGCGCCACGCGCTCAGCATCCTCGCGCACCGCGCGAGCGATCCCCATCCGCCCTATACGATTTCGATCAATCTCTCGGGTACTTCGCTCAATGACGAGCGCTTCCTCGAGTTCCTGATCAGCGAACTGGCGCAGGAGACGCCGAGCCCCGGCGCGATCTGCTTCGAGATCACCGAGACCGCGGCGGTCGCGAACCTCGCCAATGTCGTGTACTTCATGCGCGAGCTCAAGAACCGCGGCTGCCGCTTCTCGCTCGATGATTTCGGCAGCGGCCTGTCGTCCTTCATGTACTTGAAGAACCTGCCGGTCGATTACCTGAAGATCGACGGCCAGTTCATCGAAAACGTCACGCGCGATCCGATCGATCGCAGCATGGTGGAAGCGATCAGCCAGATCGGGCGCGCGATGCAGATCCAGACGATCGCCGAGCGGGTGGAGTCGCCCGAAGTCCTCGCCGAGCTGGCGCGCCTCGGCGTGAGTTACGCACAGGGATTTCACATCGCGGCGCCCGAACCCACCACGCGCTTCCCGTTTGCAAGGGCCCTGGCTGCGGACCTGCTGCGTCTCGCCTGAGACGGCGCTCGCTCATGTAGAATCGCGCTCGATGAGATCGGCCCTCGAGAGCGCCTCCACCAGCCCTGACTCCTCCCTGATCGGCGCCGGCGATCCCGCGCCCTTCACGCTCCTCAACGTCAATGGCAAGGGCTCGGTGCTGCTGGTCTGCGACCACGCGAGCCGCGCTTTTCCCGCCGGGCTCGAGCGGCTCGGGCTGAGCGCGGCTGATACAGCGCGTCACATTGCCTGGGACATCGGTGCCGCCTCGCTCACCCGCGTGCTCGGCCGACTCTTCGATGCGCCGGCGGTGCTCGCCGGTTACTCGCGCTTGCTGATCGACTGCAACCGCGATCCCGCTGACGCCACTTCCATAGTGAGCACGAGTGACGGTGTCGCAGTCCCGGGCAACCAGAAGTTGAACGAGACCGAGCGCGCGGCGCGCCTGCACAGCTTCTTCGATCCTTACCATCGCGCCATCGAGCTGCGCCTCGATGAGTTCCGCCGCCGCGAAGTGATACCGGCGTTCATCTCCATGCACAGCTTCACGCCGGTCATGGGCAGCGAGCCGCGCCCGTGGAACATCGGCGTGTTGTGGGATCAGGACCCGCGCATCGCAGTGCCGCTGCTCGAACGGCTGCGCGCGATCGACGGACTCACCGTCGGCGACAACCTGCCGTATTCAGGTCGGCACCCGG
>DATBIF010000338.1:0-3143 GCA_036557045.1 Steroidobacteraceae bacterium | reverse complement strand
AACTTCGCAGTCCGTCAAAAAAATGAAAACCGCGGAGCCGGCCGCGGTGATTGATTGGCAGGCGGTGCAGTCGCCTCATGGCTCAGTGAATCGCGTCACTGCGCTCCTCGAACACCAGGTCCTCCATGCGCGCGTACGCCTGCTCCTGGCCGGGCTGACTGAAGAGCACCATCAGCACCACCCACTTGACCTTCTCGATGTCGATGTCGTCCGCATCCAGCGCCATCAGGCGGTCGATCACCAGCTCGCGCTGTCCGGCCGACAGGATCCCGATGTGCTCGAGGTGCATGAGGTAGCCGCGGCAGTCGGTGTCGAGACGCAGCACCTCGATGCCGTTGAACACGCGGACCGCGCGCTCGGTTGCGCGGTCCGATTCGCCATCCGGGGATTCTTTCAGGCCGTCGAGCCAGTGCAGCGCCCGGCTCACGTCTGCGCCCTCGAAACCGGCGTGCTCCAGTTCTTCCTCGAGCAGCGTGCGATCCGGTCGCGGGTAGGGTTCCGCGTCGTCCATGTAGTTTTCGAAAAGGTAGATGAGGATGTCGAGGACGCCTTCTTTCATTTCACCGCCTGGTAGGACTTCGGCAGTAGCGGCCGCCGGGACGGGCTTCGACCAGCCCCCTGAGCTCGAGGATGAGCAGCATCGAAGCGACTGCTTCGGGCCTGAGGCCGCTGCGCTCGATCAGGGCATCCAGCCCCAAGGCATCGAAGCCGAGCGCATCTAACAGGATTTCGTATTCTTTGTCCAATCCCCCGACGCCGCGCTTTTCAGCTTCAGGCTCGGCGGCGCGCGCGGGCGAGCTGAGATCCGTCGTGTTCCAGTGCAGTTCCGAAAGAATATCCTCGGCGGTTTCCACCAGCTTCGCGCCGTCGCGAATCAGCCGATGACAGCCGCGTGACAACGGGTTGTGAATCGATCCGGGGATCGCGAACACCTCGCGTCCCTGCTCGGTCGCGTAGCGCGCGGTGATCAAGGAGCCGCTCTGGCGCGCGGCTTCCACGACGAGAGTGCCGAGGCTCAGCCCGCTGATGATCCGGTTCCGTTGCGGGAAGTACTCGCGCCGCGCGGTGGTTCCCGGCGGGAACTCCGAAACCAGTGCGCCGCACGCGGCGATCGAGCGCGCGAGTCCGGCGTGATGTTCAGGGTACGTGAGGTCGAGCCCGGTACCGCAGACCGCAATCGTCTCGTGGCCGACGGACAGAGCGCCGCGATGACCCGCGGCATCGATCCCCTCGGCGAGCCCGCTGGTGATGGTGAGACCGCAGCGCGCGAGATGCGCTGCGAAATCGAATGCGGTTTCGCGGCCGCTCGCGGTCGGATTGCGGCTGCCGACGATGGCGAGCTGCGGCTGCGACAGCGCCTGCAATGATCCGGCGACGTAGAGCGCCGGCGGAGCGCCGTTGGCGTGAGCGAGCTGCGATGGATACTGCGGCGAGGTGAGCGGCACGAGATGCCGCCCAGGCGCATCGAGCCAGGCCACGTCCGCATCGATCAGCCGGCTATCGAGCCTGCGAAACTGTGCCTGCGCATGTTCGCTGAGCTCCAGGAGCTCCGGCCTGCGCCCCGCATCGCGTACCAGGTCCGTGACACTGCCGGCCGCCTGCAGTCCGCGGGCGGCGCGCTCGTAGGTCAGTCCGGGAATCCTGAGCAGCGTCGCCCAGGCGCGAAGTTCTTCGGCGGCTCGGTCCATGAAGCCATTCTCGGCGACATCCGTGTCGCCGCGACAGGTGCTCTTGTTACGGGTTGCGGACCTGATCGTAGAGCCGGACCGGGACCTCGGACTCCATCACCAGGCCGTAGCTGATGCGGTCATAGGTCTTGAAAACCATGAAGGTTCCGGCCCTGTAATCCGGCAGCTGCACGTTGCCGCCGATGCCGGCGCTCATGCTCACGTCGCGCGATTTCGGATCCCTGACGCGCGCACCTGCGTGATAGATCGCGAGCACGTGTCCCGGCTCGAGACCATGGCTGCTGCCGCGGTTGATCACCACGACCTGGTACTTGCCTACCATCGAGAGTGCGTTGCCGATATTGATGATCTGGCCGTCCACCTTCGCCGGCGGAGCATGCGGGACGAAGTCGAGCGGCGTGTCGAAGCTGCCTGGATAGACGAGATCGCCATCCAGCGTCTCGCGCGCCGATTCGGTCAGCAGCAGCGTCGACGGATCGCCTTGCTCGACCATGCGTGCCGCACCGGTGTAGATACCCTCGTAGCCGACGAGCTTGTTGTCGTCAGGATCCACGAGCGGCTGGCCGACGTGGATGACGTTGAAGCGCGTGCCGGCCGCGCCGTCGAGCTTGCCCTTGGCGTAGATCGTGTTGCCGGTCGAGGCAGCGAGGTGCTGCTCGCGGGACGAGACCACGTACGGAGAGCTCTTCGCCTCTCCCTTCTCGATGACGCTGGGCTTGGACATGAACGCCGCCACGATCTCGTAGGGGATCGCGGTGATTGCGCCCTGCAGCGGTTCGCTGCGCATCTTCGGGCTCAGGCGCGTCGCGGATCCGCGCTCGAGGCGCAGCTCCGGCGTGCCGTCGGCGCCGTACGCGAGTGTGAGCGTGTCACCCGGGTATATAAGGTGTGGGTTCTCGACCTGCGGATTGACCTGCCAGATCTCGGGCCACAGCCACGGGTCGCGCAGGAAGGTCGAAGAGATATCCCAGAGGGTGTCGCCCTTCTGGACGGTGTAGGTCTTGGGCGCGTTGGCCGCGAGGACTGGGCCGCCGCTGGACTGCTGCATCGAAGCGCTCTCGGCGGGCGCGGGCGCCGCAGCGGGTTCGGGCATCGTCGTGGTCGGCTCCGCCGGCATGGCGGCTGCGGGTTCGGACGCGGGAGGCGGGGGAGGCGGCTCAGCGGATTCCTTTTTGGGGCCCGAGCTGGAACAGCCGGCGACCAGTCCGGTCAACAGAATCAGCTGGACTGCCCGCGCGCACAGGGTCCGAGAGGTCTGCCAAAGCGTCAGCTCCATCCCAAGGCTCCTTCGAAGAGGGTGCGGTCCGGAAAAAGGCCCCGCTGTTATAATCTCAACGATCTAGCGTCGCAATCCTGAGAGAATGGTTTAAGAATTCGGTCGCACTTTTGACATTATTCCGGCGCTCCGGCCCCCCCAAATCCACCCTATCGCAGGTAACTCCTGCCTGGTGAGCG
>DATBIF010000337.1:0-4614 GCA_036557045.1 Steroidobacteraceae bacterium | reverse complement strand
AGATGAGCACGACAGCTGTCCCCACGAATTCCTGGCCCACGTCCTACTGGCACCCCCTTCCCGACGGGCGGGTCCAGTGCGACGTCTGCCCCCGGGCCTGCAAGCTGCGCGACGGCCAGCGCGGGCTCTGCTTCGTGCGTGGCCACGAGGGCGGCAGCATCAAGCTGCTCACCTACGGGCGCTCCAGCGGCTTCTGCGTCGATCCGATCGAGAAGAAGCCCCTCAACCACTTCCTGCCCGGAACTGCTGTGCTCTCCTTTGGCACCGCCGGCTGTAACCTCGCCTGCAAGTTCTGCCAGAATTGGGACATCAGCAAGTCACGCGAAATCGACACGCTGGCCGATGGCGCGAGTCCTGAACAGCTGGCGGCGGCGGCGCGCCGCCTGAATTGCGCAAGCGTCGCGTTCACCTACAACGACCCGGTCGTGTTCATGGAGTACGCGATCGACGTCGCCCAGGCCTGTCGTACGCTCGGTATTCGCTCGGTGGCCGTCACGGCCGGCTACATGTGCGCCGAGCCGCGCAGGGAGTTCTACGAGCACATGGATGCCGCGAATGTCGACCTCAAGGGCTTCACCGAGCGCTTCTACTACAAGATCTGCGGCGGCGAGCTGCAGCCGGTGCTCGAGACGCTCGAATTCCTGCGCCACGAGACGCGCGTATGGTTCGAGATCACCACCCTGCTCATACCCGGTGAGAACGACTCGGAAGCCGAGATCGACCGGCTGTCCGCGTGGGTGATGGAGCGGCTCGGCCCCGATGTGCCGCTGCATTTCACCGCCTTCCATCCGGACTGGAAAATGCTCGACAAATCTGCGACCCCCGCAGCGACGCTGACACGCGCGCGCGCCATCGCTTTGCGCAACGGCCTGCATTTCGTCTACACGGGCAACGTGCACGACAGCATGGGCTCGAGCACGTATTGCCCAGGCTGTAGCGAACGCGTCATCGAAAGGGACTGGTATGAATTGGGCGACTGGCATCTGACGCGGAAGGGCGCATGCAACTCCTGCGGCACGCAATTGCCAGGGGTCTTCGACGGAGAGCCGGGCACATGGGGGCGGCGTCGGGTGCCTGTGCAGCTCGCGAGATAAAGCCCGTGAGCCCAGGCTCGATGCGGCCGCGCGCGTTTGCTCTCACTGTGCTCGTAGTCCTGCTTGCGGGATGCTCAACGGCTCAACGCCGCCCGGAAGTGCCGCCATCGGCCCCGCCTGCTGGTACCGCAGCTGCTGGCGAAGAGATCGCCTCGCTGGCAGAGACGCTGGTGGGATCACCTTATCGGTACGGTGGTGCGGATCCCGCCGGATTCGATTGCAGCGGCCTCGTGTACTTCGTGCATCGGCAGCTCGGCCTGCGCGTGCCACGCACCGCGGCCGAGCAATCGCTCGCGGCGATACCGGTCGATCCGTCCCATCTCGAACCCGGTGACGTGGTGTTCTTTCGCGACTCCGGACCCGAGGCGACGCATGTCGGCGTTTACACCGGTAGACACCGTTTCGTGCATGCACCCAAGAGCGGGCGAGCGGTGGGCTACGCCTCGCTCGAGGACGACTACTATCGCGAGGCGTTCCTCGGCGCGGGCCGCTTCTATTCCGTGCCGTGATGGCACTGCGTCGCTGCGAAAGCGCGCGCCTGCGCCTCTGCGCTAACATGTGGCGCCCTGAGCGGCTGGCCGGGCGGAGCAGCCATGACGACAGCAGAGGTCATTCGCGGTGCATGCTTGTGCGGAGCCGTGCAATTCGAAGTCACGCCGCCGACCAAGTGGTGCGCACACTGTCACTGCACGATGTGCCGGCGGGCGCACGGCGCCGGCGTCGTCACCTGGTTCGGTGCACACAGCGACAGCTTCCGCCTCGCCCAGGGCGCCGAGCGGCTGCAGTGGTTTCAATCCTCGCCCGCCGCACGGCGCGGGTTCTGCACGCGCTGCGGCACCATGCTCTTTTTTGCGGGCGAACGCTGGCCGGGAGAGATTCACATCACGCGGGCAAGCGTGCCGGGTCCAATCGATCGCGAGCCGACTGCGCATGTCTTCTACGATGTGCGCGTCGAGTGGCTGAAGCTGCACGATGACCTGGTCAAGCTCGGCGGCCCGCAGGGCAACGAGCGTCTGCCAGCGACAGGCTGAAGCGCGCCGGACCTGACCACCGCATGCTGGCCTATCTATTCTGGCACTGCGCGCGCGCTGAGGTTGCTGCCGGCGAGTACGAAGCGGCGCTCGCGGCGTTCCACCGCGCGCTCCTGCAGTCGCGCCCGCAAGGGTACCTGGGGTCATTCATCGTCGCGCTCGACCGCATTCCATGGCTCGCGGGCCGAGCGGGCTACGCAGACTGGTACCTGGTCGAGTCGAGCGCAGATCTCGACAGCATCAACCGTGCAGCCGTGACTGGCGCGCGCGAGGCGCCGCACGAGAGCGTCGCCGCGCTGGCGCAGGACGGTATCGCGGGGCTGTATCGCGTGACTCGCGGGCGGTTGCGCCTGCCGGGAGACCGGGTCGAGGAAACGTGGCTGAGCAAGCCCGGGGGCGAGCGCTACGCGGACTTCTTCACGCGCCTGGAGGGCGGCATTGGCGAGTCCGGATGCCTCTGGCAACGCCAGATGACCCTCGGACCGACCCCGGAGTTCTGCCTGCAGAATTCTCCGGCGCCGCCCGCCACGGGTGGCGCGCGCGTCATCGACTTGGTCGGGCGCAAGGTCGCGCAGTTCGGGCAGGTATGAGAACGCGCGCGGAGCCTGCAGAGCGCATGAGTGCCGCGTGGGCTCCCCGATGACCTCAGGTGAGATCCTGTTCCTGCTGGGTGCCGCCGTGTTCGCAGTGACCGGTGTCCTCGCGGCGGCCCGGCAGAACATGGACGTGATGAGCTTCGTCATCATCGGCGTCGTCACGGCGATCGGCGGCGGGACGCTGCGCGACGTGATGCTCGATCAACCCCTGTTCTGGCTGGCCGAGCCCTCTTACCTGTCCGCAGCCACGGGCGCCGCTCTGGCGACGTTCTTTTTCGAACGGCGCTTTCGCGCCACCCTGCGCGCGTTTCTGTACCTGGATGCGATCGCGACCGCGCTCTACACGGTGCTTGCGAT
The DNA here is from genome assembly GCA_036557045.1 of Steroidobacteraceae bacterium. GTDB lineage: Bacteria > Pseudomonadota > Gammaproteobacteria > Steroidobacterales > Steroidobacteraceae > DATBVX01. The sequence continues at coordinate 1,536 of DATBIF010000337.1, read as the reverse complement.
CGAGAAGACGCTGCGGCTCGGGTTCAACTCCGGCGTCGCGGTGGTGATGGGAGTGATCACCGGCATCGGCGGCGGAGTCATCCGCGATTTACTCACGGGACAGCCGACCATCCTGATGCGCCGCGAGCTCTACATGACGCCGATCCTCTTCGGCGGGCTGCTCTATGTCGTGCTGCGTCCCATCGATTGGATCGAGCCGGCCTATCTACTGGCGTCGACGATGTTCGTGATCGCAGCAGTGCGCCTGTGCGCGATCCGTTTCGGCTGGTGCTTCCCGGATTGGCTCACGTATCGGCCGCTCCACTGAAGCCTCAGAAATCGCTGTTCGGGAACGAGGGACGCGCATGTTTGCCGTGACGCGAATCAGGCGCGGTTCCAGTGCTCGCGACGCTTCCATCCGGGCCGAGCAGCGCCAGCCGGGCGTGCGCGAGCTCAACGCCACGCGGCACGCGAATCTCGATGACGCGCTCGAGACGCGCCTCGGCTGTCGCGAGCCGTTCGCCATCAGCCGCGCGGGTCCTGAGCAGCGCGTCAGAGCTCACGACGCGCAACGACCCGCCACGGGCGTGCAGCCAATCCGCCAGCGCCCGGCTGCGCGCCTCGAGGCTGCGACGCGCATCGGCGGGGCTCAGCCATGCGGTGCGGATCGCAGCGCGCAGAATCGTCACGCCGGCATCGGAACTCGTGGCCAGCTCGTCGCCGTGACGCTGCGCGGCGCGGTTCGCGACGCTGCCTGTCGTCATGACGGCGGCCAGTGCTACCAGGGTCGCTATCGCTGCAATCGGGCGTGTGTTCGCAGGCATGGCACTTCTCACTTCAGACCGTTCGGTCTGTCACTGGTCAAAAAAAATTGGTCACCCGCTGCCGCTCATTCCTGGCCGGCACAGGTCTCTCGTGATGTACTCGCGCAGAAACTCGCCCGCCTGTCGCAGGTAGCGAGGTTCGTCATAGAAATTGCGCAACAGGTGGCCGCCCTCGAGCGAGGTGATGATTCGGGTCGCGACTTCGTCGGGATTCACATCCGCCCGCAGCTCGCCGGCGACCATGCCCCGGGCAACGGTGTGCGTGATCAAGGCACGCCATTTCTCCAGCACCTTGGCGACGCGCTTGCGCAGCGCCGGGTTCGAATCGTCGCTTTCCACCATGCTGTTGGCCATGGGGCAGCCGCCTTCGGTGCGCGTGCCGCCCGCGGCGATGAGATCGATGTGCGCCAGGAGCTGTGCCAGCGGTGAGCTGTGACTGAGATGCACCTCGGCGACTTTCTGCTCGATGCGTTCCATCAGCAGGTCGAATGCAGCCAGCGCCAGCTCTTCCTTGCTCTCGAAGTGATTATAGAGACCGCCCTTCTGCAGCCCGGTGACGCGCATGATTTCCGACACCGGCGCGGAGTGAAACCCTTGCCGATTCAGCAGGGGCGCGGCTCGTTCGAGTATGCGCTGCCGGGTCTGTTCGCCTTTGCTCATGGGGCTGCATTTAAGACCAAACGGTCTGTTCTTGCAACTGGTTCGTGGGAACGTTCAAATAGCGCGCGAATTT
>DATBIF010000336.1:0-3926 GCA_036557045.1 Steroidobacteraceae bacterium | reverse complement strand
GTTGATCCTCCAAACGAATGACGCCGGCTCTTGCCTCCGAGGACGGGCTGCCCGATGCTGCCGCCAGTGAGGGCTTGTGAGTCGCGTCCGCCGTGCTGACGGGAACGCCATGAGAACGATCGAGCGGCTCACAGCCGATCTCAGCTGCCTGCGCGGAGCGTGGCGAACGCTGCGGATGACGACGCACATCGCCCGCGATCCGACGCGCATTTTTCCCAATGTGGTGGACGAGCTGGCGGATCGGCACGGCGACTCCCCAGCGCTGCTGTCCGAGCGCGAACGCTTCAGCTACCGCGAGCTGGCGGAGCGCTCGAACCGCTACGCCCGCTGGGCGCTGGCGCAGGGTCTTGGCAAGGGCGACACGATCTGCCTCATGATGCCCAATCGGCCCGAGTTCCTGGCGCTGTGGCTGGGCGTGACCCGGATCGGCGGCGTGGTCGCCCTGCTCAACACCAACCTCACTGGACATGCGCTCGCGCACTGCATCAACGTCGTCACGCCCAAGCATATCATCGTGGCGGCGGAGCTTCTCGCCGCGCTCAAGACTGCGCAGCCCCACATGGTCGGCAACGCAACGTGGTGGCTGCACGGCGAGAACACGAGCGCGAACTTCGCACGGCTCGATCACGAGATCGAGGGCTTTTCCGGCAACATGCTGACCGGCCATGAGCAGCGCCAGCTCACGATCGAAGATCGCGCGCTGTTCATCTACACCTCAGGCACGACCGGCCTGCCCAAGGCCGCCAACATGAACCACTATCGCGTCATGCTCGCGAGCCACGCCTTCGCTGGCGTCATGGACACGCACTCGGACGATTGCATGTACGACTGCCTGCCGATGTACCACACCGCCGGCGGATTGCTGGCGACCGGCTCCGTGCTCATCCGGGGTGGCTCGGTGGTGCTGCGCGAGAAGTTTTCCGCGCGCGAGTTCTGGGACGACATCATCCGTTGGGATTGCACGCTCGTGCAATATATCGGCGAGCTGTGCCGCTATCTCGTCAATTCGCCGCCGCACCCGAAGGAGCGCGCGCACCGGCTGCGCCTCGTCTGCGGCAACGGCCTGCGCCCCGACATCTGGCGCGAATTCAAGGAGCGCTTCCGCATTCCCCAGATCGTCGAGTTCTACGCCGCCACCGAAGGCAATGTCACGATGTTCAACTTCGAGGGCAAGGAAGGCGCCGTCGGGCGTATCCCCTGGTTCCTGGCGCATCGCTTTCCGACCAAGGTCGTGCGCTTCGACGTCGAGCGCCAGCAGCCGGTGCGCAACCAAGAGGGCTTCTGCATCGAATGCGATCCTGACGAGCCAGGCGAGGTCATCGGCAAGATCCTCAGAGATTCATCGAAGCCCGGCGCACGCTTTGAAGGCTACGCGGTAGATCAGGAGACCGAGAAGAAAGTCCTGCGCAACGTCTTCGCCAAGGGGGACATCTGGTTCCGCACCGGCGACCTGATGCGCAAGGATGAAGACGGCTACTTCTATTTCGTCGACCGCATCGGCGACACGTTTCGCTGGAAGGGCGAGAACGTGTCGACCACCGAGGTGGAAGAAGCGATCGGCGCCTTCGAGGGCGCGCTGGCGGCGAGCGTCTACGGCGTCCAGGTTCCAGGCCGCGACGGGCGCGCCGGCATGGCGGCGATCGCAACTCTGCCGGCCTTCAACTTGGCGGCGTTCCGTGAGCATCTCACGCAACAGTTGCCGGACTTTGCGCGTCCGGTGTTCCTGCGGTTGCGCACCAACATCGAGATGACGACGACCTTCAAGACGAGGAAAGTCGACCTGGTCAAGCAGGGCTTCGACCCGCGCACGACCGACGATCCGATCTACGTCAATGACCCGTCCGCGAAGGCGTTCGTGCGCATCGACACAGCGCTGTACGACCGGATCGTCAGGGGGCAGGTGCGGCTATGAGCGCGAACACGGAGAATGTTGGCCCGGCCAATGTCCTCGCTTTCTGGCGCGGGATCGGGCCGGACAGGTGGTTCAAGAAGGATGCGGCCTTGGATGCCGAGATTACGAGCCGCTTTTCCGCGCTCTGGCACGAAGCGGCGGCCGGCCGGCTGGCGTCTTGGGAGGAGGATGCCGGGTCAGCGCTCGCCCTCATCATTCTGCTCGATCAGTTTCCCCGCAACATGTTTCGCGGTGAAGCGCGCGCCTTCGCGACCGACCCGCTCGCCCGAACGGCGGCCGAGCGCGCAATCGCGCGCGGCTTCGACCAGGCGGTGCCGACTTCGGAGCGCCTCTTCTTCTATCTTCCGTTCGAGCATTCGGAAAATGTACCAGATCAGGAGCGCGCCGTCACACTGGTCCGCACGATCGGTGATGCCGACCTCACGCGCTGGGCCGAGCTCCATGCCGACATCATCCGCCGCTTTGGCCGTTTCCCACATCGCAATTCAGCGCTCGGCCGATCAAGCACGCGCGAGGAGCAGGCGTTCCTTAACGCGGGCGGATTTGCCGGTTGAGCGCACTCAGGCGAGGAATTGACCATGGATACCAACAGCGCAAGAGTGAGAACCGCTCCGAAGTCTGTGTTGGTCAGCGGCGCCGTGTCCGAACTCGCACTGCGTGACGTCCGGCTATCGGCCGGCGAACGGGAGATTCTCAAAGGTATAACGCTCACCGTCCCCCGCGGCACGGCTGTGGCGCTAGTCGGCCCTGCAGGCAGCGGCAAGACATCGCTGCTGCGCGCCGTGGCCGGCCTGGCCGAACCACAAGAGGGCAGGATTTGCATCGGCGAGAAGACCATCTTTGACGCGGCCAAAGGCCATGCGCTGCCATCGCAGAAGCGCGGCATCGGCTACGCCTTTCCGTCGGACTCGCTCCTGCAACAGCGCACCGTGTTCGAGAACCTGGCCTTCTCCGCCCGCTACGGCGCTTTCGGCGCCGAGGACATCCGACAGCGCGTGCATAGGGCGCTCGAACAAGTCGGTGCTCTCGAGCTGGCTACGCGGCTGCCGCCGCAACTCTCTATCCCGGAGCGCGGGCGCGTCGCGCTCGCCCGCGCGCTCCTGCGCAGCCCGCCCGTCCTGCTGCTCGATGATCCGCTGGGGACGCTCGAGGGCACAGCGCGCTCCGAGGCGCGCGGCTGGCTGCGGCAGCTCATCGCCGACGTCGGTGCCTGCACCCTGATCGCGACGCGCGATCCGGTCGAGGCCATGGCGATCGCCGACCATGTGGTCGTGATCAACGATGGCGCCATCGAGCAGGAAGGCCCGCCGCTTGAGGTCTACAACGAGCCCGCAACTGTCTTCACCGCCGAATACATGGCGCAGAGCAATCGCTTGCCCGGCACCCTGATCGAGAATGCCGGCACCCGCGCGTGCATAGACGTGATGGGATGCCAGATCGCGGGCATTACTCAGACACGCGCGCCGCTCGGATCGCAGGCGCTCGGTCTCATCCGCGTCGAGCGCACCCGCATTGGCGGCGGGCCGGGCCCCAACCGGCTGCCGATGACAATCGCAACCCAGATGTACATCGGCGAGCGCTGGGAAGTCGTCTTCCGGCGCGGCGACCTGACCGTGCACGCGTACATGTCGGCGCCGCTGCGCCACGAGTCCTACCACGTGGAGTTTCCGACTGACGCGCTGTGGGTGTTCTGACCGGCGGGTCGGGGGGTCGTGATTCGTCCAACCGATTCTTAACGCTTCCTTGCTAAGGCTGCGGTTCCCTCGCCCGTTCTCATGGATCGGGCACGCGGAGGCAGGCTTGGCGCTGACCGACTCACAACGAGCAGGCGTGACGTCCGCGTGGTCGCGGGCGTGGTCGCGGCTGAGCGCATGGCTTGGCGGCGGTGAGCTGATGCTGGTGCAGCGCCTGGCCGGCACGGTCTTTCTGATCCGCGTCGGGAGCGCGCTCCTGGCCTACGGCTCGCAGGTTCTGTTTGCGCGCTGGATGGGAAGCTTCGAGTTCGGCATCTACG
>DATBIF010000335.1:0-3653 GCA_036557045.1 Steroidobacteraceae bacterium | reverse complement strand
GACGAGGACGGCATCACTTATCGAACGCTTCCCGGCGTGCATCCGAAGGCGAGCTACTTCACGCGCGGCTCGGGCCACACGCAGTACGGCGGCTACACCGAGGATTCGACCGAGTACCAGATGGTGCTCGATCGCCTCAAGCGCAAGTTCAGCACCGCGGCGCGCATGATGCCGCCCGCGATCATCGATCTGCGTGGCCCGTTCGAAGTGGGCATCGTGGCAGTCGGCAGCTCCGACGGCGCGGTGCACGAGGCGCTCGACATTCTCGAGGCGCGCGGAGTGGGCGTGAACTACATGCGCATCCGCGCCTTCCCATTCGGCCGCGAGGTCGCGGATTTCCTCGACAAGCACGAGATCGTCTTCGTCGTCGAGCAGAATCGCGATGCGCAGCTGCGCTCGCTGCTCACGCTCGAGACGCCGGTCGACAAGCGCAAGCTGCGCTCGATCCTGCACTACAGCGGGCTGTCGATATCATCGGAGTGCATCGTCAACGGGATCATGGCGGAAGTCGGCGAGGGCCGCAGCCGCATCACGGGTGCGGCCAGCTGAGCGCCGCGCACCCAGGAATTGCCGAGGTGAGCGAATGAGTTACCTGCTGAAGCCGAAAGTTGCCCATCCGGGCCTGCCGAAGAACGACCTGGGGCTCACGCGCCGCGACTATGAAGGCACGATGTCGACCCTGTGTGCGGGCTGCGGTCACGACTCGATCACCGCGGCGATCACCGAGGCCTGCTGGGGCATGTCGCTCGAGCCGCAGAATCTGGTGAAGCTCTCCGGCATCGGCTGCTCCTCGAAAACCACCGCGTACTTCGTGAGCGGCGGGCACGGGTTCAACTCGGTGCACGGCCGCATGCCGTCCATCGCCACGGGCGCCTATGCGGCGAACCGCGAGCTCAACTACATCGGCGTCTCGGGCGACGGTGACACGTTGTCGATCGGCTTCGGGCAGTTCTGCCACGCGATCCGCCGCAACATCAACATGCTGTACATGATCGAGAACAATGGCGTCTACGGCCTGACCAAGGGACAGTTCTCGGCATCGGCGGATGTCGGCAGCACCGCCAAGAAGGGCGAAGCGAACACGCAGCAGCCCATCGACCCGGTGCTCACGGCGCTGTCGCTGGGCGCAACCTTCGTCGCGCGCAGTTTCTCCGGCGACAAGGAACAGCTCGTGCCGCTGATCCAGGCGGGCTTCAAGCACAAGGGCTTCGCGCTCATCGATGTCCTGTCGCCGTGCGTGACGTTCAATGATCACGAGGGCTCGACCAAGAGCTACGCGTTCACGCGTGAGCACTATCACGAGGCCGTGCACACGGACTTCGTCCCGCACATGCAGGAGATCGTCGCGCAGTACCAGGAAGGCGAGGTGCTGCCGGTCACGATGCACGATGGCAGCCAGGTGCGCCTGCGCAAGATCGACGGGAACTACAACCCGGTCGACCGTCCCGCGGCCTACGCCTACATCCAGCGCAAGCTCGCGGAGCGCGAATTCCTGACGGGACTGTTGTACGTCGAGCCGACGACCGCCGATTTCCACGACCACAATGGCACGCCCGCGCAACCGCTCAACAGTCTGCCTTACGAGAAGCTGAGCCCCGGTTCGAAGGGCCTGCAGAAGATTCTCAGCCGCTACCGCTAGCGCCGCCTGACCAGAGCATCGCCACGCACAGGGAGGCACCTGATGGCGTTCGACGTGTTCATCAGCTACGCGCATGAGGAAGTGAAGACGGCGCGCCGTCTCGCCAACGCGCTGGTGGCGGCGCGCGGCTGGTCGGTGTGGTGGGACACGAGCCTCAGGACCGGCGAGCAATACCCGAAGAAGATCCAGGATGCGGTCGGCGAGAGTCGCAGCCTGGTCGTCCTCTGGTCGAAGGACTCCGTCACTTCCGACTGGTGCATCGCCGAGGTATCGGAGGGCTGGAATCGCAAGATCCTGGTGCCGGTGCTGCTCGATGACAGCGAGCCGCCGATGCCGTTTCGGCAGACGCAGGCGCGCAACTTCGTGCACTGGGACGGCGGGCTCCGGGAGCCGGAACTCCTCGGGCTCATCGAGGACATCCAGCGCGTTCATGCCCTCGGTCCCCAGGTCAGTGCCGCAGAGCTCGCAGAGCGCGAGGCGCGGCGACGTGCGGCCCAGCGCAAGTTGTGGATGCGCCGCGTCGCGTACGCGAGCGTGGTGTTGTTGGCACTGGCTGGGGGCTGGTTCGGCTGGCGCGCCTACGAGTCGCACGCCCGGGTCGCGGCCACCGCGGAACGACTGGCGCAGGCGGCAGATGGCGTCCGCGCCGAAGCGCTCAAGCTCACTCCCGAGCAGGAAAAACGCATCTGGTACGAGACGCTGCTCGAGAACCCGCAGCGCCTCAGGCAGCTCGACCTCAGCACCCTCCTTGGAATCGAGGCAGTGAAGCACCGGCGCACCGAGCATACCGAGCGCGCGCTGCGCGATTCGTTTGCGCTGCTTCCCTGGACCGAGAAGCAACTCGAGCTCGAGATCGACAACACGCCCCTGGCGCTGGCCTTCAACCGCGACGGACATTTGCTTGCAGCGGGTGGCGGCAGGCGCGGCGCGCTCGTGTGGGACCTCGAGCATGACAAGGTGGTAGCGCGCATCGACCACGGGGGCACCGGAGGGCTCGATCACTGGAAGGACAAGCGCGGCGCGTTCGTGGACACCCGTGCGTCGCGCCAGGTCCTCGCGTTCAACCCGGTGCGCGACGAGATCGCGACCGCCGGACCTGACACGACTGCGAGACTCTGGGACGCCCGCACCGGGCGCGAATTGCAGCGGCTGAACCGGGAGGCCCTGGTGACGGCCGTGGCGTTCGATCGGCAGGGGCGCTGGCTGGCGACCAGCGATGAAGGCGGGTCTGTTTGCCTGTGGGACCCGGCCTCGGGACAGCAACTTCGCTGCATGCAACAGGGCGCACCCGTCTATTCGATCGAGGTTTCGCCGTCGTCCGCCTTGCTCGCCACCGTGAGCAGCGACGGAGTGATAGTCGTGTGGCGCGCGGATTCCGGCCAGCTGCTGACGCGCCTCGTGTCGGATGCCGGCATCGAGCGCGCACGCTTCGACCCGTCTGAGAAAGTGCTCGCCACATTCGGAGCGCTGTTCACGGGCCGCCTCCCGACCCGGCTCTGGAGCCTGCAAACGAGTGCCGAGCTCTGGAAGGTCGACGCGGATGCTGACGGCGACGCCGGCGTCGCGTTCGACGCGACCGGGCAGACCATGGTGCTGGCGCAGGCGAACGGCGAATTGAGCTGGTGGGATCTTGCGACGCGTGCCCGGAAGTTCTCGACCACCATGGGTGGGAGCTACGTGCTCGCGATGGCGAGAACGGACGATGCGCAGTTCCTGGCGACGATCAATGGCGACCGGGAGTTGCGCATCTGGGAACTGCAAAGCGGGCGCATGGTGAGGCGCATTCCCTACGAGGGTGATCTCATGGGTGTCGCCGTGAGCAGTGACAGCAGGCGCTTCGCTGTGATGGGCCAGGATCACGAGGAGCACGTCATCGAGATCGACGAGATTCGGCCCGCGGACCTGGTGGCTGCCGCGTGCGGCAAGGTCGGGCGCAATCTCACCCGCAACGAATGGCGACAGTATCTCGAGGGCGAGCCTTACCGGCTCACCTGTCCGTCGCTTCCGGAAGGGA